>DASQVJ010000720.1:0-13322 GCA_035640835.1 Bryobacteraceae bacterium | reverse complement strand
GTCTCGTCCGGCGCCACCAATCCTGCACGGGCGCCGCCCTCGATGGACATGTTGCAGATGGTCATGCGCTCTTCTAGCGAAAGGGCGCGGATCGCGGACCCGCAGTACTCGAACACGCATCCGGTCCCACCGCCCACGCCGATTCGCGAGATCAGATTGAGGATGATGTCCTTAGCACTAACACCCGGTTTCAAAGCGCCTTCCACGAGCACTTGATACGTCTGCGACTTCGATTGCAGCAGACACTGCGTCGCGAGCACGTGCTCCACCTGGCTTGTTCCGATGCCGAATGCCAGCGCACCGAACGCACCGTGAGTCGCCGTATGACTATCGCCGCAAACTACCGTCATGCCCGGCTGCGTCAAACCCAGCTCGGGCCCGATGACGTGCACGATGCCTTGGCGTTCGCTGTGAAAGCCAAAACATGTGATTCCAAACTCGGCGCAGTTCTTCTCGAGCTGTTCCACCTGAGCTGCGGCGACCTTGTCGAGGATCGGCAAAGACTTCGGAGTCGTCGGAATGCTGTGGTCCGTGGTCGCGATCGTCAGATCAGGTCGGCGAACCCGCAGGCCCCGTGTGCGCAGACCGTCAAAGGCTTGCGGAGAGGTGACCTCATGGACAAGGTGCAGGTCGATGTAGAGCAGGGCAGGAGCGCCGGGCTGCTCTGTCACGACGTGGTTGTCCCAGAGCTTCTCAATGATGGTTCTTGGTTTCGACATCTGCTTCCTTTTAGATGGCGGCGCTAACCGCGTCGCCCACTTCCGAACACATGGCAGGTTTGCCCGACGGCTTCAAATCGGCCGTGACGTGCCCGCTATTGAGCACCTGCTCCATGGCAGCGTTCACCGCAGCGGCCTCTTCCTTCAATCCGAAACTATACTCCAGCATCGCTGCCGCCGATCCAATCGCACCGAGCGGATTGGCTTTGTTCTGGCCCGCGATATCCGGCGCGGATCCATGCACCGGCTCATAGAGACCCTTGTGATCTCCCAACGACGCCGAAGGCAGCATGCCGATTGACCCGGCCAGCACCGCACCTTCATCGCTCAGGATGTCGCCGAACATGTTCTCAGTCACGACGACATCGAAGCGCCGCGGGTTGAGTACCAATTGCATCGCACAGTTATCGACAAGCAAATGGTCCAGCTCGACATCCGGGAACTCAGCCGCCACCTCGATGACCACTTTGCGCCAAAGCTGCGAGCACTCGAGCACGTTCGACTTATCGACGCTCGTCAGCTTCTTGCGCCGGTTCCGAGCCAGTGCAAAAGCCTTGCGCGCGATGCGGGCGATCTCAGCTCGGGTATAGGTCATGGTGTTCACGGCCCGCTCACTGTCGCCCGAGCCTTCCACATGCCGCGGAGTCCCGTAGTAAATGCCGCCATTCAACTCGCGCACGATGATCATGTCCGTGCCTTCCACCAACTCGTTTTTCAACGGCGACGAAGGCACCAGCGCTTTGAACGTCCGCACCGGCCGCAGATTCGCGTAAACAGCCATCGTCTTGCGAATCCCAAGCAGCCCTTTCTCGGGCCGCTTCTCCGGTGGCAGGTTATCGAACTCCGGCAATCCCACCGCGCCCATCAGAACAGCATCGGCTTCAAGCGACAGCTTGGCCGTCTCTTCCGGATAAGGCGTTCCGGTCTTGTGAATCGCGACCCCGCCCAACAACGCTTCTTTCGTCTGCAATGTGTGACCGAAGCGCTCTGCCACGCGCTCGAGCACTTTGACGGCTTCGCGCGTAACTTCCGTGCCGATGCCGTCACCGGGAACCAACAGAATGTTCAGATTCATTCTCTAAGCGGAGGCTGTGGCTGCGCCAATGCGAGCTAACTCGATGCGCACAAGCTCCGCAATCTCCTCGTCCATGAGGCCCTTCTTCCGATCCGACGCCGCCGTAAACGCAACGTAGATGGCCTCAATCTCATCTCGGTTCAACTGGAAGCCCAGGTCCTCACAGCGCTTCTTCAGCGCGTGGCGGCCACTATGTTTGCCCAGCACGAGCTTGCCTTCCGGCACGCCAACCGACTTCGGATCCATGATCTCGTAAGTGGAGCGCTCCTTCAGATAGCCGTCCTGATGTATTCCAGCCTCGTGCGCGAACGCGTTCTTCCCAACGATCGCTTTGTTGGGTTGGGGTCCGAAGCTGATCAAGCTGCTGAGCCGCTGACTCGCCGGGTACAGCTCCTCGGTGACGATCCCCGTGTGGAACGGATACCGGTCGTTCCGAGTCTTCATAATCATCACGATCTCTTCGAGCGAGCAATTTCCTGCGCGCTCGCCGATGCCGTTGATCGTGCATTCAATCTGACGAGCCCCTGCTTTCAGCGCGGCGAGCGAATTCGCAACCGCAAGCCCCAGGTCGTCATGACAATGCACGCTCACGCAAGCCGAATCCCCGAGCGCCCTCACAATCCTGCCAATCAGAAGCTCGTATTCCTCTGGAACGGAGAAACCGACCGTGTCCGGCAGGTTCACCGTCCGAGCCCCTGCTTCCACCACCGCCTTCGACACCTCTTCGAGGTAATCGGGATCCGTGCGTGTGGCGTCCTCAGCGCTGAACTCGACGTCGTCCACGTAGCTGCGAGCAAGCCGAACTGCGGCGACCGCGGCATCGAGCACTTCCTGTCGGGACTTACGGAGTTTGTACTTGAGATGAATGTCGCTGGTCGCGATAAACGTGTGGATACGCGGACGCTTTGCGCCTTCCAACGCCTGCGCCGCTCGTTCCACGTCAATGCGATTGGCGCGCGAAAGGGCGGCGACGGAAATCCACTGAAACTCGCGAGCCACGGCTCGCACGGCTTCAAAATCGCCTTCGGAAGCAATGGGAAACCCTGCCTCGAGAATGTCGACGCCGAGAGCCACCAGTTTCTCGGCCATGTGCAACTTCTCTGGGACGGTCATGGAGCATCCGGGAGACTGCTCCCCATCACGGAGGGTCGTATCGAAGATATAGACACGCTCACTCATTCGGGATCCTATGTGGGTGGTTACCCGTGAGCTTCCATTATCAGAAGCAGATCGCGATTACGCAAATTTATACCGTTGTGGGTGGGTATAAGGCCTATTGGGCCCTGTTATGAGCCGACGGCGCCGGCATCTAAGCTAACGTGGCCGCTTCTTGAAGTCCTTGCGCTTCTGTGCGTTCCTGTCCTTCCCGGGCTTGTTTTTCATACTCTTAGCTGCTGCTCGATATGGGGTGTGCTTCATCCCGCCGTCGCGTTTCGGCCGGGCGGTTCTGATGTTTTCCGGGTGTATTTCCTCGGGCGCAGGCCGCAACCCGCGATGCAAACGAACGAGCACAGCCGCGAGCTGTTCAGGGCTCAACGTCGCGAGAAGCAATCGAGCGGTCGCGAGGTCGTCTTCCGCCGCGCCGTTGGCCATGAGGGCGATCTCGTTGACAAGCCTCTCATCATCGCGAGTTCGGATTTCCTCGGCGGACGGAGGCGGTCCCCACTTCGGCTTGATATGAGCCGCTGTGAACATGGCATTCGCACGCTTCCGGGCTTGTGGCGGTACCAGCAATACCGAAAGCCCTTTCTTGCCAGCTCGACCCGTGCGACCACTTCTGTGTACCAGGGTCTCGTGATTTTGCGGAAGATCGGCGTGAATGACCAGCCCTAAGTCGGGCAGATCAAGCCCACGCGCAGCCACATCAGTGGCGACACAGACTCGGGCTCGCCCGTCCCGCAGTGCCTGCAGCGCCCTTATCCGCTCTGACTGGCTCAGCTCTCCTGAAAGCGCGACCGCCGCAAACCCGCGTTCGATCAGGTTTGCGTGCAGATGGCGTACGGCGTCGCGAGTGGAGCAAAATGCAAGCGCGCCTCGAACATCGAAGTAGCGAAGTATGTTCACGATTGCGTGCTCCTGGTCGTGGTGCCCGATCTCTATCGCCTGGTACTCGATGTCGCCGTGCGGCTCGTTCTTGGCCGACAGTGCGATGCGAAGCGCATCCTGCTGATACTTGTGCGCAAGTGCAACGATCTGCTTTGGCATAGTAGCCGAGAACAGCAACGTTCGCCGCTCCTTCGGCATCGCTGCCAGGATCCGCTCCAACTCGTCGCGGAACCCGAGGTCGAGCATCTCGTCCGCTTCATCCAGCACGATAGCCCGGATGTTCCCGAGTTTGAGAGTTCCTGCTTCGATGTGGTCGCACAACCGGCCAGGTGTTCCCACCACGATGTGAGCCCCTTGGGAAAGCGCCCGCTGATCCTGCCGTATGTCGATGCCACCGACACACGACACCACACGCGCGCGGGCTAACGCAAACAGCCACTGAAGCTCCTTGTGCACCTGCATTGCGAGCTCGCGCGTAGGGGCGACCACCAGCGCAAGCGGCTGCCCTGCAGCATCAAACTGCTCTGCTTCGCCGAGAATCGTAGAGGCAATCGCGAGTCCATAGGCGATCGTTTTCCCGGACCCTGTCTGAGCAGTGACCAACAAGTCCCGCGCCGCTGTCTCAGGCTGTAGGACCGCCGCTTGTACGGGCGTCGGCTCCGAATAGCCCCTCTGCGTGATTGCTTGCAACAAACTCGGATGACTGGATTCAAACGACATAATGGTTAGACTCGAAACGGGCTGCCGGGCGTCATCTCAAGGCGACTCCAAGAGAATATAGGGCGATGCAGCCAAACTCCTGCGACGCGTGCGGGCAACCGATCCCGCGAACGGCTAAGTTTTCCGGATCCAAAGTTGATGAACAACAGCTCCAAGTATTGCAGACACATAGCAGGATCCAGCCTGGGGTCGAACCGCGGCGAGGTGACGACGGCACCTACCTGTTGATACTCTGCCTGGCGTGTCGCATTGAGCTGAGCAAACTGAGCCGGTGATGCATGGAGAAGACCCACTCGATCGCTCCCCTCTTCATTGAGCTAGGTTTGGTCATCATTGGCCTCGGCTGCTCGCCGTGCGCTACGGGCCGACGATCAGCGATTGGGTCAGCCACGAGTCAGACGAGGTGGTTCTGCTGACCACGTTCGGGATGGTTCTTCTCGTAGGCGGAATCGCACGCAGGTCAAGGTTCTGCGGCCGAACCGGCCTTATGCCCGATGTCGGCCGCTTACGTCCTCATCATGGCCGTGGCAGGCCGATCCCTGGTGAAACTCGTGCGTTAACAGGGGACTCTATTCGAGTCCCCTGTTCGCCTGCTCTATTTCTTCCCGAAATGAAAGCGGTGAATCGGCGCAGGCATCTCCGACTCCGCGCCTTTCACGCTCTTCCAGATGATTTCGTTTAGCGCGAACATGGGTGCCTCGTCGTATTCGTCGAGGTCCATTTCCATGCTCTCCTTGGCGCCCCACGCGAGCGCGGTGTTCTTCGCATTTACATCCACCTGCGGGGCAAGAGCCTTGTACGGCGTGAGATCGGCTTTCGTCTCGAAGGCGGCATACATCGGAGTTGCCGCTGCATCGTACTGCGTCATCGGGGGCAGGCCGAGCAGAAGCTCCATCGTGCGCAGCATCGAGCTGGTCGTGTAGAGGGTCGAATCGACGACCTTACGTTTCGTGTAAGGGCTGACCACGAGTGCGATCGTGCGGCGAGCGTCCACATGATCGGGGCCGTCCTGTGCATCGTCCTCGATGACGAAGATCGCTGTCTCCGGCCAATACTTGCTGTTCGACACGCGCTCGACCAGCATTCCCACAGCATGATCGTTGTTTGCCACGGCGGCCACAGGTGTCGGTACGCCGGGGCGGGTGCCTTGCGTGTGGTCTTCGCCAAGGCTCATCACGATGTAGTTTGGCAAGCGTTTCTCGGCATCCGTGCTGTCATAATTGCGCTCGTACTCGTCGAACTCGCGGATGAACTCCCGGACATTATCCGTGTCGCGCATGCCCGGCAGCTTGAAGTTCGGTGCCACGTGGCCCCACAGAGCGTCTACACCCTGGCGCGCTTCCATCCGAGCACCGTCGCTGGTGCGAGACGCATATTCTCCGTAGCTCCGATACGTGAGGCCTTTTCGCCGCGCGAGGTCCCAGACGTGTCCAGCCGCGGGAATCATCGCGGACTGGATGCTCGATGCGCTATGACCGCCGTACTGTGCCGGCCACATCTTCTCGTTGAAGTCGGTGGCAATTGCCGAGTTCGACCACGAGTGCCCGTCCACGCTCACCTCTCCGTCGCAGAACAAGTTGTCGAACAACACGAACTGCTCAGCGATGGCGTGATGATTCGGCGTCACCTTGCGACCGAAGATCGTAAGGCGGGGATCGCCATTACCTTTCTGTATGTCGCCGAATACCTGGTCGTACGTTCGGTTCTCTTTAATGATGTAGATGATGTGCTTGATCGGCGAACCGGCGCCGACCTCTCGGGGCACGATTGAGGGCGCACTCGGAGCCTTCGCGGCCGTGAGGAGAGCATCGTTATACGGCACATTGCTGTACACCTGTTTGGTCCAAGCCGGCAACTGCGCCTTCAGGTCGCTGAGGCTCAGGATCTGGATGCTGCCCTTCTGCAGGCTCTTGACGCTGCCGTTGCCCTCGGTTCCTTCCTTGATTGGACTGTGCGGGCCACGTACGTTCGAGTAGCCACCCAGTCCTTTTGAGTTCCCAACGAAAAGCTTCGAGGATGCAGGATCGATGGCGAGCGCCGAGGGATACCATCCCGAAGGCAGGAACCCAAGCACTTCGCCTTTCCCCTTTTCTGCCACGCTGACGACCGCGACACTGTTGTTGTCGGCGTTGGCGACGAAGAGCATGCGGTTCTTAGCATCCAACGCTAGTGCGTTCGGCGTGGAGCCCTCGGGCGATTGCGGATGCAGTGCCACGCTGACGCGCTGCAAGGTGTGATGAGTCTTCGCGTCGATGATCTGCACTGAGTTGTCGCTCGCCGAGGAGACATAAAGCAAGCCGCGGTCATCGAAAAGAATGTCGTTCGGATTGTCGCCGGCCTTGAGGGTTGCCTCTACCTTCAACGATTCCGTATCAATCACGCTGATGCTGTTGCTGCTCCAGTTAGTGACGTACAGCTTCGAGGCATCGCTGTTGAATGCCAATCCGTAAGGGCTCACCTCGACGGGTATGCGCTTTGCCAACTTGCCGCTGCCGGTGTCGAAGACCGCGATGTAGCCTGGACGATTCGAGACCATCCTGTTAGCGGCAAACAGAAGCGGCTTGCGCGGGTGGTGCGCCAATCCTGACCAGTAGATTTCTTTTTCATCCAGGTCAGCGAGTGCGGAACCGGGCTGTTGCGTCAGCTTGCTTTCGCTGTAGCTGAAGACCGAGATGACGCCCTTTGCTGGATTCCTGCGGCTCTCCGAGTTGCCGCCCGAGACATAGAGCTTCGATCCATTCTCATTCCAGGCAAGCCCGAGCCAGGCCGATCGCATCGGGATGCGTTGAACGACCTCGTCCGTCTTGGCATCCACAAGAACCAGACCGTGTGGATTAAAGCCACCGTGACTGGCGACTACAGTCCGCCGGTCGGGCGAGAGTGTCAGGCGAAGGATCAGGTCCTCGGTAGGGAGCTGTTTGCCGATCGGTGTGATGCGCCAACCATTTGGGAGTGCGTAGCCGTTTGAAATTGGACCCGGAGTTTGCGCGGACAGGGCGCCCAGGAGGAGCGGAAGGAGCAGGATCTTGCGAAGCAGGGGCATCTCTGCACCATAGGACGCAAATGTTTCAATCGTGAGAACTTCGCGAGAAAAGGTCGCTACTATCCGTGTGCGGCAGCGGACCCGTGGCAGACGGCCGTGCACTCAACCGAGCCATCAGAGGTGTTACACCACGGTTGCATCGACTGCCGCAAATCGATAGAGTGGCTACCAGCAAAAGTCCAAGTCGGAACTTTGGGGGTTTCATGCGTAACCATTTTTTTGCGATCTGGGCTCTACTGCTGTGTCTTAGCCTTCCCGTTTTAGGCCAGACCTTCGGTGAGATCTCAGGCGAAATACGTGATTCGTCAGGTGCTACGATCCCTGACGCGAATGTCACGTTAACCAATGTAGATACGAATGCAACACGCCAGGCGGTTAGCAATAATGCCGGCATTTACTCCTTCCCTTCCATACCTCCAGGCAGCTATCAGTTGCGGGTTGAAAAAGAGGGTTTCAAAACGACGACCCGCACGGAAATCCTGGTCCAGGTGCAGCAGACTGTCCGTCTCGATGTCGAGATGGCGCTCGGTACTGTAGCCGAGACCGTGGAGGTTTCGGCGGCGGCAGCGATGCTGACCACCGAAAATGCCACTGTCGGTACCGTTATCGAAAACAAGCGAATCGTTGAGCTCCCGCTCAATGGGCGCAACTATTTGCAACTCGTTTCGCTATCGCCGAACGTGAGCTACGGTTTCAGCAATGCGGGACAAGCGGGCTCGCGCCAAGGCGGAGACCGGGCATCTCAGAACATTGCGGTTGCCGGGCAGCGCAGCTACTTCAACCAGTTCACGCTTGATGGCGTGAACAACACCGATCCGAACTTCAACACCTACGTGATCCAGCCTTCGATCGATGCTTTGCAGGAGTTCAAGGTTCAAACCGGTATCTATCCTGCCGAGTTCGGCCGCCAGGCGACGCAGATCAACGTATCGACAAAGCCAGGAACGAACGATTATCACGGCACACTCTACGAGTTCCTTCGCAACGACAAGCTCGACGCAAAGAACTATGCTTTCACAACGGCTCGTCCACCGAAGGACCCTTTCAAGTGGAATCAGTTTGGGTTCACACTCGGCGGCCCGGTTGTGATTCCGAAGCTGTTCAATGGTCGGAACCGGTTGTTTTTCATGACGAACTATGAGTGGTTCCGTCAGCGTCGCCAAGTTCAGGCGCTTTATGACCTGCCTTCGGCTGCGATGCGCACGGGTGACTTCTCGGAACTGCTTTCGCGCGGCACCGTCATCTACGATCCTGCTACTCGTGTGGTTAACGCCGATGGCACTGTGACGGCACAGGCCTTCGCCGGGAACATCATTCCGGCAAATCGCATCAATGCGATCTCGCGCCGTTTGCTGGAGTTCTATCCCACACCAAACAATCCGAACGCCCTGCTCCGGCAAAATCACCAGATTGCGCAGGGCAGACCTATCAACAAAGATCAGTTCACGGGTCGCGGCGACTTCGTGGAGTCCAGTAGCTCGCAGTGGTTCGGACGATACAGCTACGGAGACGAGAACCTGAAGAACGAGGCTCTTTTCCTGAACGGGTCGGCCGTTGTGACGAACACGAAGCAGTACATGTTGTCGAATGTTCGTGTTTTAGGTCCAACCAAGGTCAATGAGTTTCGATTCGGGTTCACTCAGTTTGACAATGCTGCGCAGCGTGAACTCGCGAACGTGCGCGACGTTGTGACGGAGCTCAACATCCCCGGGCTGAGGGGTGGCGATCCTGCAACGTGGGGTATTCCTTCGGTCTCGATAACCAACTACAGCGGCTTCGGCGATGATTCCGAGAGCCCATACGTAAACAACAACAAGTCGATGCAATTTATCGACAACTTTTCATCGATTCGGGGCAAGCACTCGCTCCGATTCGGCGGGGAAGTGCGTCGTGACGAGTACAACCAAGTGGGCAATCAATTTCCGCGCGGATCGTTCTTGTTTGACGTCGATGCGACTCGTACGGTGGTACGCAATTCCTCGGGTTCCCTGGTCGGATCGGGCGGTGATGCCTTCGCGGACTTCCTGCTTGGGAACACCAAGCGAGCAGAAGCTTCGGTCGCCATCGCGCAAGCCGAGTTTCGGAACTGGAGCTATGCTGCCTACTTTGACGATGTCTGGAAGCTCACCTCTAAGCTGACGCTGAACCTCGGGTTGCGGTATGAACTTACTCCGCCATGGGAGGACCAAACCGGGCGACTCTTCACTGTCGCGATTCCGTCCAACATTCAATCCGGCCCGGTAAGTGATCTTTCGCTCCACCCGTACTTCCTGCGCCAAGGCTCAGCCGGCGGTGATCCGCTCCGCGGTGTAAACCTGGCTTGGCCGGGCATCCGGGTTGAACAGAACGGAACTCTGGGCAACCGCCTGGTGAAGACGGACTACAACGACATCGCGCCAAGAATCGGCCTCACCTGGAGCGCCACGTCAAAGCTCGTCATTCGCGCGGGTTTCGGCATGTTCTACTCGCAGGACACCGGCAATCCTCGTTTCGACATGGCCCGGAACCTTGCGGGTCGAACGCGCTTCGAGTCGTTGGGCACGACGTTGTACACAGTGGACAATGCGTTTATCGGCTTGGCCAACCCGCCATTCCAGGTTCCGACGCCGTACTCGTTCGCAAACGAATACAATCGCCGCACACCGCGCACCCACATGTACCTGTTCAATATCCAGTACGAGTTGCCGGGTGCCAACCTGCTGGAAATCGGATATGTGGGTAGCCAAATCCGCCACAGCGAGCAGTTAATCGCGGTCAATGAGGCAATTCCCGGTCCGACGGGCAGCATCGCTCAGCGCTCGCCGTTCCCGGAGTTCGGTCGTATCCAGCTGGTGGATAACGGTGGTACAGGTAACTACAACGGGTTCTCGCTCAAGCTGACCAAGCGTTACAGCAATGGTCTGACCTACTTGGTTGGCTACACCTGGTCGAAGGCGCTCGACACGGGCAGCGCGATCCGGACACACGACGGCGACACGCTGTTCCCGCAAAACAGCTATTGCCGGGATTGCGAATACGGCTTGTCCAGCTTTCACACGGCGCACCGGCTGGTGAGTTCGGTGCTGTACGACATGCCCTTTGGGCGAGGCCGCCAGTTCAACATCCAGAATCCAATCCTGAACGCGGTTGCAGGCGGATGGCAGATCAGTAACATTCTTTCTCTGCAGACCGGATTCCCGATCACGGTCACTATCGGTGGTCTGGATCAATCCCGCACTGGTGGTGGGTTCGATCGTCCAAATGCCACCGGTCAAGATCCCTACGCCGTGCCGGGCGGGCAACGACCAACTCGCTGGTACAACCTCGATGCGTTCGCGGTACAACCTAGCGGTACGTTCGGCAACGTCGGACGCAATACGGTGATCGGTCCAGGGATCTTCCAGTTCGACGCATCGCTGTTGAAGAACTTCAACATCACTGAAGACCGTTATCTCCAGTTCCGATTTGAAGCGTTCAACGCGCTGAATCACCCGAACTGGGGCAATCCGAACACCAACGTGAATAACCGAAATACCTTCGGTACCATCAGCGGTACTCGAAATAATATGCGCCAGTTGCAGCTGGCTCTGAAGTTCGTTTTCTAGCAGCTTAGCGAACACGTTCGTTTGAAGGCTCCCTGGCAATGTGCCCGGGAGCCTTTCTATTTAGGACCATGTGGATAGGACGACCATGTGGAAATCGGTGCAGGTGGAGCGGTGGGGCGAATTTGGCTTCGTTTCGTCAAAAGACACCGTCGTGCTGGAGGAGCCTCTCGAGATTCGCCTTTCGTTCGGGCCGCTTGACGCGAGGGTGTCCGAGTCCCTCGGCCTGAGCATGCGGACGCCGGGCCATGACCGGGAGCTGGCGCTCGGGCTGTTGCTTGCGGAAGCTTTCATAGAGGGCGTTGGTGATGTAGTCGAAGTTGTGGAGTCGGAAGGCCGGGTGAGGGTGGATCTGGCGCCGGGTGTGATGGTCGACCTGAAGGGCTCGGAGAGAGTACTGGCGACGACCTCGGCTTGCGGCGTTTGCGGGAGACGATCGATCGGCGGACCCTCCGAGCGGTCCATCCAGCCGACGGCATCGAGAGTGTGGTTTCCGCCCGAGATGCTCGGGAAGTTACCCGCGGCCATGAGGGAGATTCAAGAAGCCTTCCGGCAAACCGGGGGACTGCACGCGGCGGCCCTGTTCGACAGCGAGGGCTCCTTAGTCCTGCTCCGGGAGGATGTTGGCCGCCACAACGCGTTAGACAAGCTCGTCGGCCATTGCCTCTTGGAAGACGTGTCCACTACCGACAAGCTTGTGCTGGTAAGCGGACGGGCGGGTTACGAGCTGGTGCAAAAGGCCGCACGCGCGGGGATCCCCATGCTCGCCGCCATCGGCGCGCCCTCCAGTGCCGCGGTTGCACTCGCTGAGGAGGCGGATCTCACGCTTGTTGGCTTCCTGCGCGAGGACAGGTTTAACGCCTACGCAGGGTCCTGGCGACTCTCGGCACGTTAGCTCATCCCCGTTTGTCGTTCGATTGCAACCAAACCGTAGCCTTCACGACACCCGGACGCGGTACCCTTTTGGGCAATCCACCTCAATAGGGGTTATCTTAATGTCACATTTGCGTCTACTGGCGCTACTAGCGTTGTGTGGAATCCTGCCGACGTATGCCCAATTTGACTCGGGCTCCGTCCTTGGCATGGTGAAAGATCCTAGCGGGCTAGCAATCAAGGGCGCCCGAGTCACCTTAAACAGCGTCGATACCGGCGTTCAGCGCACCGCCGAGACAGATGAATCAGGAAACTACGAGTTTTTGAATGTGCGCATCGGACCGTATTCGGTCTCCGCGGAATACGAGGGTTTCAAGAAGGCAACCTCGAACGAATTTCGACTGACGGTCGGAGCTCGCCAGCGCGTCGACCTGGGTTTGGAAGTGGGAACCGCTGCCGAGACCGTTTCAGTTACAGCTCAAGTGGCAGCACTCGAAACCGAAACCAGTTCTCGAGGAACCGTCATCGGGTCCGAGCAGACTGTGAACCTGCCGCTGAACGGACGAGCGTATGCCGATCTGGCCCTCCTGGCTCCCGGTGTCCGCCGCAGCGGAATTGCTGATTCGCGTGATGCTTCTTTTAACGTGAACGGCATGCGTTCATCGCAGAACAACTTCGTTATCGATGGCGTGGACAACAACTCCTACGGCACATCCAACCAGGGCTTCTCGAATCAGGTTGTGCAGCTGTCACCTGACGCGGTTCAGGAGTTTCGCCTGGAAACCAACAACTTCAGCGCTGAGTACGGACGTGCCGGCGGCGCCGTCATTAACGCAACCATCCGGAGCGGCACAAACGCGTTCCACGGCGCTGTCTGGGAGTACCTTCGAAACACGAAGTTGAACGCGGTGGGTTTCTTCCGCCCGGCGACTGGAAAGCCCGACCTCATTCAGAACCAGTTCGGCGGTGTGATTGGCGGTCCCATCGTGAAGGACAAGATGTTCTTCTTCGCGGACTATGAAGGCTTTCGCCGAGTATCGAAGAGCGTGACGTTTGCGGACGTACCAACCGTCGAGCAGCGCCAGGGTAACCTCGGCATCCCGATCCGGAATCCGTACACCGGAGAGATTTACGCGGACGGTCGGATCCCCCAAAATCTCATCACACCGTGGGCCCGCGAAGTGCTCTCCTTGCTGCCTGCTCCGAATGCCCCTGGCGTTTCGCGCAACCTGCAGACCCTGCCCCGTCGAAGTGATCAGTACGAC
>DASQVJ010000719.1:0-3185 GCA_035640835.1 Bryobacteraceae bacterium | reverse complement strand
ACTGACCCGTGTTAGACGCTGTCAAATAAACGACCTGAGATGTCGCTGCCAAACGTCCTGTTCGGGGCACCGATGAATGTCCGAGTTCCTCGTGGAGCGCTGTCAAGAGCCTCGTAACAACAAACACTTGTGATGCTGTTTTTGCGGGGACTCGTTATAATCACCAATTAATGGCGGGTCTTGATCTAAAGTCGAGAGGTTTCCGCTCGCTTGTACTCTTGGCCGCGTTGCTTGCCTTCGCGGGCCTGATCCTTCTTCCGCACTTCCACGAGAGGTCGACGGGCGACACTTGCGTCGTTTGTCAACTTCACCATTCGCCGGCGACCACGGCCTCAGCGGCCTTTGTGCTGCAGGTGCGGATGGAAGACGCGGGAGCCATTGTTCGAGCGTACAGCCAGCCTAACCCGTCGCCCCTCGAGTTTTCCCTTTATAGCCGTCCTCCTCCCTTCCTGAGCTAGCTTCCCGAGGATTTGCCACGTTCGCAGGTTCTCTGTCTCGCGAGAGGCAGTTCGCCTGCCTTTCGAATTGCATTTCAGAAGTTCAGATTTCAAAAGATCAGAAGGATAAGGTGTATGGCATCATTTCGATATTTAGCCGCATTAGCGGCACTTTTTGCCGGTTCTGCATTCGCCCAGACAGGAACGATCACGGGCACGGTTACGCTCGAGTCGGGCGGTAACCCGCTCCACAATGCGATCGTGCGGCTTTCGCCAGGAGGTCGCATGGTGGAAACGGACAACGAAGGTAGGTACGAGTTTCGCGGCCTGCCTAACGGGACCTATCGTGTTTCGGCCTCCATGCGGAGTTTGGCCGATGAGTTTAAGACCATCACTCTGGGTGAGGCCGGAAGCGCGACGGCCGATTTCGCTCTGAAGGTAGCTGCTCTACGGCAACAGGTGACAGTCACCGCCACCGGTGCGCAGCAAACTCAACTGGAGAGTTTCGAAAGTACCGCAGTCCTCGAGAGCCATGATCTGACGACGCGGACTGGCAGTATCGGCCTGGGCGAGGCGCTCGATGGCGAGCCGGGCATTCACAAGAGGGGCTTTGGTCCTGCAGCGAACCGCCCGGTGATCCGTGGATTCGATGGCGAGCGAGTGTTGATCTTGGGCGATGGCATTCGAACAGGCACGCTGTCGTCGCAATCGGGCGATCATGCCGAGGCGGTCGATGTTTCAAGTGTCGAGCGCGTTGAAGTTGTTCGCGGACCAGCGACGCTGCTCTACGGAAGCGGCGCGCTCGGCGGCGTTGTCAACACGATGTTCCCCTGGAACGAGCTGCATGAGCATCCGCATGAAGGAGTGCGGGGAAGCATAACGGGAACTGCGGGAACCAACAATAGCTTGTTCGGAGGCAGCGGGACCTTCCAATACAGCAACGGAAATTGGTCTTTGTTCGGCAATGGAGGTGGACTTCGAGCGGGAGACTACCACACTCCGCTTGGGGAAGTTCCCAACTCCGGGAATGATATGCGGCATGCAACGCTGGGCCTTGGACGGTATGCGGATCCGTTTCGATGGAGCGGCAATTACACATATCAAACCGGTCAGTATGGTATCCCTTTTGCGGCTTCATTCGAGGAAGGCGCCCCGCCGAGTCCGGATGATCCACAAATCAAGATTCGCTTCACGCGACAGAATGTCCGGTTCAACACCGCGCTTGTCAGGTTGGGACCTGCTCTCGAATCGCTGACCAATACCTTCAACTACAGCGATTGGAAGCACAGCGAACTCGAAGACGGCAACGTCGGTACGCAGTTCTTCAACAAACTCTTCAACTGGCAAGGCCTGTTCCAGCAGAAGCGGCAAGGTGTTCTGAGCGGATCATTCGGCGGCTGGTATCAGTTCCGGGACTTCAAGTCGGTGGGAGCTGAAGCACTCGCGCCTCCTACGAATCAGAACTCGTTTGCGGTGTTTGCCGTCGAGCAACTGAATTTCGAGAGGATCCGGTTTCAGTTCGGCGGCCGTTTCGAGCGCAATGCGTACAGTCCCGACGGCTTGAACAATCGCACTTTCAACGGAGCGTCGGCGTCCGCCGGCGTGAACATTCCGCTTTGGACAAACGGGGTGGTGGTTGCAAATTACACGCACTCATTCCGAGCGCCCGCGCTCGAGGAGTTGTACAACCACGGCCCGCACGTCGGCAATCTGACCTTTGAGGTCGGCAATCCGAATCTCACAAGCGAGCGCGGCGACGGCATCGAGCTGTCCCTGCGGCACGTCTCAAACGCTTTGCGAATGGAAGTGAATACGTTCTACTACAGTTTCCGGAACTTCGTGTTCCTTGCGTTCCAGGATGAATTCGACGGTGGACTGCCTGTGGCCAATTACGAACAAGGCGATTCCCGGTACATGGGAGCCGAGGCCAAGGTGGATGCGCGGCTGAACCAGCGGCTGTGGCTCAATCTTGGATTCGACGCTGTCGATGCGCAGTTGAAGACCGGAACACCGCTACCTCGAATCCCACCGGTTCGCGGCAGGATCGGTGTCGACTACCGGCAGGGCGGGCTGAGTCTTCGGCCGGAAGTGGTTCTGTCGAACCGGCAGCAGCAGATTTATACGACGGAGACTCCGACTGCGGGATACGCAGTGCTCAACTTCACCGGTCTTTACACGATCGCGCGACAGCACGTGATGCACACCTTCGGCGCCACGTGGTTCAACGCGACGGACCGGGTTTATCGGAACCACCTGTCGTTTATCAAGAACCTGGCGCCGGAGATGGGAATCGGCGTGAGGGTCAGCTACACGCTGAACTTCTTCTAAGCGCCAGCGCGTGTCGGAAGGGGGGCGCGTGAGACCGTTGTGGGAGTTTTGGGCTGAGGTCGGCCTGAAGTCCGACGCAGCGTGAACGCCACCCCCCATCAGAGAAACGAAAACCAGCTACTAAGCTCGCATGCCGGCGAGGACGCCGCGCATGTAGGCGAAGCTCTTGATCATGCCGGGAACGGGATTCTCGGCATCGATCTCGTACTCGAGCATGACACCACCCGTGTAGCCCATCTTTTTCAGTTGGCGGAAAATCGCCGGGATCGGCATAGCGCCGTCTCCGACCGGCACCTGCGTGTCCTTGCCCATCAGGTCGCGGAGATCCTTGACGTGCATGTCGTGCAGGCGGGTTCCGGCGTCGCGGATCGACTTCACGACATCAGTGCCGGTGCGCGTGGTGTGGCCGATGTCGATGCA
>DASQVJ010000718.1:0-4822 GCA_035640835.1 Bryobacteraceae bacterium | reverse complement strand
CAGGTCAAGCAGGTGTTGCGCGCCTCGTTTTACGTGCTGGACATAGTCGCTGTAGACCTCTCCTAGTGGGCCCTCGCCCTCTTCAGCCAGCAGATCGGAAAACCCGGCAATCGAGTTTAGTGGCGTTCGCAGGTCGTCACTCATACTGGCGAGAAATTCGCTCTTCATGCGACTGACCCTGGCTAGTTCCTCATTGCGCTCGGCAAGCTGCCTGTTGGCCTCGGCCAATTGGGCCGTGCGTTCTTTGATCCTCTGTTCCAATTGCTGATTCAGCCGTCGCACCTCACTCTCGGCCGCCTTGCGCTCGCTGAGGTCGAGCACGAACGCCACGCACTCACTCTCCGCGTTGCCGATGGCAGCGCTGGCGACCAGCACCGGCACGCGGCTGCCATCCTTCCGGGCGTACTCCTTTTCATAGAGATCGCAGCTTCCTGTGGCGTATATTTGAGCCACTGCGCGTTGGGTGGCCGGTTGCCACTCTGAAGGGGTCAGATCGGTCCAACGGAGTCCTCCCGAGGCGAGATCCTCGCGGCTATATCCCACGATGCCGAGAAAAGCATCGTTCGCCTCGATGATCTGTCCTTCAAGGTTCGTGATCATCACCCCAACGATATTGGCATCGACCAGACGTCGGATTTTCGCCGCGAGATCTGCCTCCAACTTGAGCAGCCGCTGGCGCTCTTCTTCGGCGCGCTTGCGATCTTCGATATCAGTCGTGACTCCATACCAATTGAGGATGTTGCCTCTTTTGTCGCGCAGCGGCACGGCGCGCACCAGGAACCAGCGATACTCGCTGTCCGTTCCACGCCGGAAACGCACCTCATCCTCGAGCGGCTCACCGCTAGCGAGGCTTCCACCCCACTTGTCTACATGGCGATCCAGATCTTCGGGGTGAACTGCAACCTGCCAGCCTGAGCCTCTAGTGCTCGCGCCCGATAAGCCGGTATATTCCACCCAACGTCGATTGACGAACTCATTCGAGCCGTCGGGCCGGGTGATCCATGCTGCCGTAGGGATTGTTTCAATTGCCTCTCGAAGCATCTTTTCCTGCTGCTGCAGTCGCTGAACACGCCATTGATGAAATGCCCAGAGCAGCGTTACAGAAAGGGCCACCCAAACCGAACGGAACCACCATGTATTCCACCAGGCCGGCAGGATCTCGAGGCGGAGAGTTGCACCGGGTTCGCTCCAGGGACCTCGGCTGGTAGCTCCCTGGACGCGGAACGTGTACGTACCCACGGGCAAGGTGGTGTAACTGGCGAACCGCTGGTCGCTTCCGACTTCATTCCACTGCGTATCCAGACGTTCCAACATGTAACGATAGCGATTCGTTGTCGGACTCAGGTAACTCAGCGCCGAAAATCCGATGGAAAACCTATTTTGTTCATGCGACAGCGTGATGGCGTCTGTATGATTAATCGTTTTCTTCAGGGGCGAGTCGGCTCCGGGCAATACTCCGGCGCCAAAGAGTCTGAAATCGGTGAGTGCGACTTGGGGAACATAGGAGCTGTCCGATACATGCTTAGGGAAGAATGCGGTCGCGCCGCTAAATCCCCCAAAGAACATTTCGCCCTTCTTACTACAGGAACAAGTTCCCCAGCCGGTCAAATCGGGGCCGGGGAGTCCATCAGCAGTCGAATAGCTCTTAACTTTCTTCGTCTTCGGATCGAACTTTGCCAAGCCGTTGTCGGTGCTCATCCACAGATAGCCGTCATCATCTTCGAGAATGCAGGCAACGGCACTGCCGGGGAGCCCTTCTTTCAGTGAGTAATTGGTAAAAGTGCCCGTGCTCTCGTCGAATTGATTGAGGCCCTGCTGAGCGCCTACCCACATCGTGCCCGAACGATCGAAATGGACCGAGTTTACCCGGTTGTCACTCAACGTGTGCGTATTATCGGGATTGTGCTGGTAGATTGTGAACCGGCCCGTGGCAGGATCGAAGCGCAGGAGCCCGGTTGATTCGGTTCCAAGCCAGAGTATTCCCCTGCGATCCTCGGCCAGTCCCAGGTAATGCGGGTGCACGCCTTGTGACTCCACCTTGTAAGTTGTGAAACCTCCGGCGGCCGCATCATAACGATCCAAACCATCATGGGTAGCAACCCAGAGAGTCCCGTTGTGGTCAATAAAAACCCGGGTAACAATGTCACTACTGAGACTCTGCGGATCCGCGGGATCATGCCGGAACCTCTTGACCTGGTTTGATCGAGGGTCGAAGCGGAAAAGTCCGTGGCCAAATGTGCCCACCCAGAGATACCCGGAACGATCCTGGCACATTGTGATGACATCGGAGCTCTCTCCTCGCGTGAGCTCAAAATCCTGGAATTTTCCAGAGCTGCGGTCAATTCGATGGAGGGCAGAGTGGGTGCCGATCCAAAGGACTCCATCATCGTCTTCGTAAATCGCACCCACGAATGGTTCGTCATGGTCGGACGGATTCC
Organism: Bryobacteraceae bacterium; assembly: GCA_035640835.1. Lineage (GTDB taxonomy): Bacteria > Acidobacteriota > Terriglobia > Bryobacterales > Bryobacteraceae > DASQVJ01. Next base: position 2,384 of record DASQVJ010000718.1, on the reverse strand, counting down.
CGAAATCATGGCGATATCGCTTGAACGGCAGCGGCTTCGACGTAAAACGTGTGAGCCCATAGCCACCCAGACTGGCCCAGATGACCCCTTCTCGATCTGCGAACAGGTCACGGATGCTGTTTTGGACGAGGCTCTCAGGATCTCCAAGTCTCTGGGAATAGCGGATGAATCTGCGGTGTTCCCGGTCAAACCTGAGCAACCCGGCGCCGTTCGTCGATAGCCAAAGCTCCCCGCTCTTGTCCTCAAGCATTCCTGTAATGCCCGACAAAGCTGCGCTCGACGATTGCGGTTCCCGGAATGAGAATTCAGTCAGAGTCTTTTTCTCTCGGTCAAAGATGGCCAATCCGTTGCCGGAAACATGGTAGATCCAGAACACCCCGAACCGATCCTCATAGAAGGAGAACGGGTACGAGGCTTCCTTCAGCGGCACATGAAGCCTGACCTTTCCGGTCCATCGATCGAACGAATCAAGGCCCTCGCTGGTCGCGACCCAGAACTGGCCGTTCTTATCTTCACCCGCCGATTTAACATTGTTGCTTTCGAGGCTAGTGGGGTCATTCGGATCGTGAGCGTAGCGCCGTACATTTCCATTCGCTCGATCAAGACTGTACAAGCCAGTTGGCGTAGAGAACCACAGTGTGCCGGCAGCGTCCTGACTGATGTGAAACACATCGGGAACCGGATATCGCGTAAAGGTCTCTGTTTCACGGTCGAACCTGTTTAACAAGTGATTGCATCCGACCCAGAGCACCCCGTCACGATCCTTGAAAAGGGCAGTGACAAGAGACCCGCTAATGCTCTTTGGATTGCCTGGATCGTGGGTGAATACTTTGAAGTTGTAGCCGTCGAACCGGTTCAGGCCATACGGGGTGCCAAACCAGACGAAACCCTGATCGTCTTGTGCAAACGGTCCGGCATTTGATTTTGAAGGACCTTCGATCGTATAAAACCGCATGAACCGAATGTCCGCGCGATCCACTATTGGAAATCGAATTTGTTGACGGTCGATCTTGGCTTGTTCTACTGCGCCAGCCCGCTGGGGGTCCGCAGAGACAATCCTGACCACGCCGGAAGATATCAGTGGAACAAAGAGCAAGACCCGCGTGATCGACTGAAAGCTGTCATTCATGACTCGCCAACTCCGGGCCTGCCGCGCTTGACAGTTTGCACGAGTATAGCCGAATCGACGGTTGTTTGGGCTGCTGTCCGAGACCCCGAAACGAGTGCTGCGCTTACTAGACCTGTATTTTCGCCAAGAGCGCCGTCCTGAACACCCTGCGGTCGCCCGAGTCGAAGCGATCGTATCGATTTGCAATCGACGATCTTCGTTACCTCTCTCGTATCTTCGCCGGGAAAATCCGAAACTTCATGATTGCCGGCTTCGCGCCCCGGAAGGACTCCCGCCACCGATGTTGACTCCCATAAATCGTCGACGAGCGCCGCGGTCCATTGGCACCACCTCACTTGCGCTTGGCTTTCTCGGCAACATAGCCCGTGAGCAACCCTTCAAGAATGTGGGTCAGTTGTGGCCCGACATCGACAATCGCATGCGCAAGCTGAGGCTCACTGCGATACAGGGCCTGCACCTTGGGACCAGGTGTTGCCATCTGCCATAACGCCCCGGCCATGCTTGTAGCGGTGGCGATCGTGCTGGTGGCCTGTCGGGTGGAAAGCCCTAATAGTCGTTTTAGTTCGGAACCGATCGCCTTGACCTCGTCCAATGCGATCAGTTTGAACGTCCGTACGGCATCGAGAGACACGTTACGTTCCAGGTTCAATGGCGTCTGGGCGAGCAAGTCGCAGAACATAGGCCGCGCGGTGAGCGTCTTCGCAAAGATAGCCGCCACATTCGTGGGAGAAGGTTCCACAACGTGGCCCAGTTCCTTCCGCAGCGCTGAAGACCACTCGCGCCAACCCTCGCCACTGAGGACGAGAAAAATCTGCTCGCGTGTCTCGAAATAGCGCAGCAAGGCGGATTTGTGCATGCCGACGGCCGCGGCGATGTCGGTGAGGGTGATCTGCCGCACGCCATGCGTTGCGGCGAGGGCACGGGCCGCGTTGAGGATTGCCGCCTCACGCTGCTCTTTGGCCTCAGTGCTACGGGCCCGCTGGAAACTCCGGTTCACGAGTGTCATAACAAAACGCTGTTGCGGTAATAACGAAACGGTGTTATCTTAAGTTTAGACCCAATGGGTTCGGAGCACCAACGCTATGATTCAGCAAATTTGGTTCATCACAGGTTCCTCACGCGGCTTCGGCCGCGCTCTCGTTTCCGCCGCTCTGGATGCAGGCGACTCGGTCGTTGCAACGGCGCGTCGCCCGGAGCAGCTTGCCGATCTTGTTGAGAAATACGGCGAGCGCGTCCTTCCCGTAGCCCTCGATGT
>DASQVJ010000717.1:0-4107 GCA_035640835.1 Bryobacteraceae bacterium | reverse complement strand
TCATGGGTATGCGAGCATGCCGGGCAGATCGGGACAACAAACCGATCCATGGCCGCAAGCACGCCGACCGCCATCAACAGCATCCCCGCACTTGCGACAAAGCCTTCGCGTTGCGCCAACTCCGGGTAAACCCAGAACAGCGTTAGCAGTACGAGCAATAATCCGCTGAACGGAATCAATCGCCGTCCCACTTCAGGGATGGCAGTGAGCCACACGCCAGCGAGGGTAGCGACGAGCGCGACAGCGGTTATCAGGTAAGCGGCTTCGGGCACGTCGTTAAGAGACTCTACGGATCCACTCTAACAGGCAGAAAAGCTATACTTTGATTTCTGTCGCCTACCGTTCAATTTGTATTGGTGCTGGTGGCCGTGGCCGCCGCTTTTACCGACCTCCGGGCCCGCACCATCCCGAACTGGATCACCCTCGGCGGGTTTCTGCTGGGACTCGCGGCCAACGTCTATGTTTGGGGTGCAAAGGGACTGCTGGTGGCCCTCGGCGGATTCGGTCTCGCCGTTCTGATCTATCTTCCTCTTTATTTATTGCGCGCCATGGGCGGCGGCGATCTCAAGCTGATGGCAGCGCTCGGCGCCGTTCTCGGCGCAGGCTTGTGGTGGCAGCTCTTCATCTACACCGCAATGGTGGGTGCAATGGTGGCCGTGGCGATCCTTCTTTATCGCGGCGGTCTGGCACGAGCACTCGGCAATGTGGTTCATATCCTTGGATCGCTCACAAGAGGAAAGGCGCCCTACAAGGAACGACCCGATCTGGACATCGCCAGCCCGAAAGCGGTCACGCTCCCGCACGGAGCTTCGATTGCTATGGGCGCATTGCTACTGGTATTCCAGTACCGAAACCTTTTGTAGTTCTAAGTAGATCTGTTCTTCGCCTCAGATCCGTGGCAAAATTGGGCTTTCCGAATGTCGCCGTTGAACGAGACAACGCCAGTGGAGCTTCCCCGAACCGCTAAGGCTCCGCGAGGCGGGCGAACGGACTCCCTCGCGTCACTTCAAAAGCTCTCGACACTGCCAGCGCTGCCAAAGGCCGAGCTTGTGTCCACGTTCGTTCGCCAGGGTCTGGACCTGCTCGGGTGCCGTGTGGGCTCCTTTAGCGAACAGAGCAGCCATGTGGTGGGCTCCCAGGTCTTCCGCCGCGAGAGCGACGTTCCCATTCGCGATGTCGATCCCCGATCAGCCCAGGTCTTGCTGACGCGCGCCCTCGTTGTGGGGCCGGAAGGGTATCTCGGCGTCCCGGTCAGCATCGCTGACGAAAACTTGGGAGTGCTCAGCTACTGGGGCTTCGACTCGGGCTGTCCCTACGACATCGAAGAACGAGTTGCCGTGCTGCATCTGCTTGCTTCGTTGCTCGCGGCTCGCTTAGCTCTTCTTCGATTGACAGAGAAGATCGCCTACCAGGCGCGCCACGACGCTCTCACCGGGTTGCCGAATCGCCTCTTCCTCCAGGAGATGCTCGAGCAGGCGCTCACATCGGCTCGCCGCGATCGCACCGGGCTCGCCGTCGTCTTCATCGACCTGGATCGTTTCAAGCAAGTGAACGACACACTCGGCCATAGCACCGGCGACGTCTTGTTGCAGCAGGTCGCCTGGCGACTCAGCCGACGGCTGGACAAGCACAACAACCTGGCACGCATGGGTGGCGACGAGTTCACGGCCATCCTCACCGGGTTCCGGGATGAGTTCGAAGCGATTCAGGTTGTGCAGAATCTTCTCGAAGAAGTGCGCAAACCAACCGAGGTCTACGGCTACGAGCTGTTCGTCACGGCCAGCATGGGCGTCAGCTTCTTTCCCAAGGATGGGAAGGATGCGAACGTCCTGCTGCAGAACGCGGACTCGGCCATGTACATGGCCAAGAGCCAGGGTCGTGATGGCTTCTGCTTGTACAGCACCAGCCGAAGCGAGGCAGCGCTCGAGTCCTTCGAGCTCGAGAACTATCTCCGCAGGGCGATCGAAAATGAAGAGCTCGAGCTGCTCTACCAACCTCAGGTCAACCGCAGCAAGGAGCTGACCGGTTTCGAAGTGCTGCTCCTGTGGCAGCATCCCAAGCTCGGCAAGATCTCGCCCGTTCAGTTCATCCCGATCGCTGAAGAAAGCGGCATGATCGTCCCGATCGGCTTATGGGTCTTGGAACGAGCTCTCCGCCAGCTTGCCCAGTGGTCTCGCGAGGGCCTCAAATCTGTGCGTCTGGCTGTAAACGTTTCGGCCCTCCAGTTCCAGCAGGCCGACTTCGTCGAGAAGGTTGCCGAGGCGCTCGCGCAATATGATGTCGACCCGGCACGGTTAGAGCTCGAGATGACCGAAAGCGTGTTGATGAAGGACGTGGACTCAACAGCCATCCGCTTGCTTGCATTACGCGAACTCGGCATCCGGATCACCATCGATGATTTCGGTACAGGCTATTCCTCGTTGAGCTACCTCCGCCAGATCCCTGCCGATGGGCTCAAGATCGACCGCTCGTTCTTCCGGGAAGATCGTCAGGGCAGCAACCGATTGGAGATGATCCGGACGATCGTGACGCTCGCCCACAGCATGGGCCTGCGGGTTACGGCAGAGGGCATCGAGGACGACGAACAAGTCGAGCTGGCACGCGAAGCAGGCTGCGACGAAATGCAGGGCCATTGCTTCGGGATCGCCGCTCGTCCCGAAGTAGCGTCACGTCAACTCAAGCGGGCGACGCCCGATCCCGTTTAAGCACCCCGTGCTAGAGTCGAGGAGAGCGGGCCCTTAGCTCAGCGGTTAGAGCAGCGGACTCATAATCCGTTGGTCGTAGGTTCAAATCCTACAGGGCCCACCACCCGTAACCAAGCCAGAAATTCCCCCACCACTCTTCAAAAGTCTCACCTCTAAACTTCTGAACCAACACTGCCGAGTTATTTGAAATAGTCAAATTAATTGTGGGACGAACGACACTCTAACATGCAAAGATAAGGACAGAGTCACCGATACCGTGGGCGGCGTCGCTCAGAACAGGGAACTTCGTTTCGCCCGAAGCGAAACAGCGTCTAAGAAATGAGAGCTCGCGAGAGGGAGGCTTTCAATTGAAGATGAGTTCATCTGCCGAGGGGGCAGAATGCCAGTTCGAGTGAAGCATACGCATGGATAAACAGATTGCGTCGCGCGAGAGCAGCGCAACAAACATCCCTGCCGGCGTAAACGGAGGTCGTCCCTTATTGTTTGAGGGCGATGCCCTGTTGGCAGCCATCGTCGAGTCCTCTGATGATGCCATTATCAGCAAAGACCTAAACGGCATCATCCGAAGCTGGAACAAGGCGGCCGAGCGCATCTTTGGCTACACAGCCGATGAGGTCATCGGGAAACCGATCTCGATTCTCGCGGTTCCGGACTGCATTCAGGAGATGCCGGAGATCCTGGCGCGCATTCAGCGCGGCGAGCGCGTCGATCACTACGAAACCAGACGTCGTGCCAAAGACGGGCGGGTTCTCTCGATATTGCTCAGCATCTCGCCCGTGCGGAACCCTGCCGGGGAAATCATTGGGGCGTCAAAGATCGCCCGCGACATCACTAGCAACAAACGCCTGCGCGACTCCCTCGAGGCTCAGAACCGAATCCTTGAAATGATTGCTCGCGGCAGCGGGCTCGACGAAGTTCTGAATGCCATCTGCCTTGCGGCTGAGGAGCAGTTGCCGGGTGGGAGGTGTCTGTTCCTTCTCCTCCGGCCCGAAACGGGTCGGCTGCACCCAGTCACCGGCCCTCACATGCCGGATAGCTTCTGGGCGGGCCTCTCCCGTGGCATGGAGATTGGTCCGGTAGCAGGATCCTGCGGCACCGCGGCGTATCGGCGAGAGCCGGTCATCGTTTGCGACGTTGCCACCGATCCCCTCTGGGCGGAGTTGAAGGACGTGCCTCTCCGAGCGGGGTTTCGCGCCGCCTGGTCGCGTCCCATTTTGTCCGATACCGGCGAGGTGCTCGGTACCTTCGCCACCTACAACACTGAGTCTCGTGGGCCAGACCCGGACGAAGCGGAAGCGATCAATAGTTGGTTGCACCTGGCGAGCATTGCCATCGCTCGCTTGCGCGACGAAGCGGCATTGCGAGAGAGCGAAGGTCGCTTAGTGGCACGTGAGCGCTATCT
>DASQVJ010000716.1:0-22754 GCA_035640835.1 Bryobacteraceae bacterium | reverse complement strand
TTCAATGGAGTGTATGCCGTCTGAGTTGATAGGTAAAACGTTCTATCACCCCGTACAAAGGGGGGTAGAAGTGAACATTTCGAAACGCCTTGAAGATTGGCGTGAACTACGTAATAAGCGGTGAGTGTTTCGGCCCACACTGTGTAGGTACTACGGCCAGATAGAGTATTTAATCTATTGTATGGCTCCAATCATGTGCGCATTCTAGAGGAGGAGGAAGAATCCGTGTTCATGCTCGAGAATTTGAGTCCGGCCCGCAACACTCACCCGGTAGAGCGCCGGGGAGCCGACCGCTTTCCAATCGAACGTGAGGTTCGCTACCGCGTGCTGAGCAAGAGAAGTACGTACGAGGAAGGCACGGGCAAGACCATCAACATCAGCAGCAACGGAGTGCTCTTCACAACCGATCAAATCCTCCTTCCCGGCAAGCGCCTCGAGCTCTCCATCAGTTGGCCGGCGACACTCGACAATAAGTGCCAGCTCAAGCTGGTCGCACGCGGTCGAGTCGCACGGCTGGAGCAAGGTCGCGCTGCAGTCGAGATTCAGCAATACGAGTTTCGGACGCTAGGCAGCAAGGGCTTCACCCTGTAGCTTCGTTTCGCTTCCGGAAGATTTCGGCCGCCGTCAAGTATGTGTTTGCATGCGCCTGGACGGTGAGCTCGATCGGATCGGCGTAACCGCCGCCCAACGTAATCACGCAGGGTACATCCAAGGCGCGCACCTCCAGAAACACGAGTCGATCCCTCTGTATTAGCCCCTGGTGAGTCAAACCCAAACGTCCGAGCTTGTCCTCGCGCAATCCGTCGACCCCTGATTGGTAGAACACCATTTCCGGCCGAAACGAACGCACCTCGGCGAGCCCTGAAGCAACGGCCTCCAAGTACGGCTCGTCCTCTGTCCAATCGTCGAGGTCGATGTCGATCTTGCTGCGTTGCTTGCGAAATGGAAAGTTGTTCCGTCCATGGACAGACAGCGTCAGAACACAATCGTCCTCTTCGAACAGCTTGGCTGTGCCATCACCCTGATGTACATCGAGATCGATGATCGCGAACCTCGAAGCGAAGCCTCGACTTCGAACGTCTTCGATGGCTACGGCGATGTCATTGAACACGCAGAAGCCTGACCCCTCGGCTCGGAAGGCGTGGTGGGTTCCGCCTGCGAGAACTCCACTGATGCCATCCTCGAGCGCCGACGAGGCTGCGGACATCGTGCCACCGACGGAAGCCAGCGTCCGCCGGACCAGGTGCTCTGACCACGGAAAGCCGATGCGTCGCACGGCCGCGGGCTCGAGCCTTCCCGCCAGGAATTGGTCGACGTAGTCGGAGTCGTGAACACGGCGGACAGCCCCCAGCTCCGCCAGCGGCGCAGGTCGAAATTCGAACGGCGCACCGCTTTGCTCCAGTGCCTCGCGCAACAGGTAGTACTTACGCGTCGGAAACTTGTGTCCCGGCGGCAGCGGGATGGGATGTTGATCGCAATGGTACAGCTTGATCGACATCCAGCAGGAGCTAGCGCTTGCTCAGATCGCGAATCCAGATATCCTTGAACCGCATGTTGCCGTCACCGCCCGAGTGAAGCTGGAGTGCGACAGGCCCCTCGGGCCATTCGGGCTTGGGATCGGTGAAGTCGACCAACGTGACGCCGTTCAGCCGTGACACGTAGCGATTGCCTTCGACTTTGAGGAGATACTCATTCCACTCATCCTGTCGTACCACCGTCTCATTTTCGGGCGAGGGCCACACGATCCAGTTGCGCTTCTGGCTGTAGACTCCGCCGGTGTGACGCATGATGGTGCAGTCGATTTCGAACTGTAGGCCCTCGGTGACGGTCGGTGTGCCCGGTTTGAACTGCACGTGGAAGAAGAGACCGCTGTTACCTCTGCCTTCGCATTTGAATCGGAAGGAAAGCTGGAAGTCGCGGTAGCTGTTTTTGGTCTGGAGATAGCCATACTCCTTGCTGAGCGCGACGCCGTGTATGGCGCCGTCGTCGACGCCCCACTTTTCCTTTCCGACAATCTCCCACCCGGTCAGGTCTTTGCCGTTGAACAGCTGCACCCAGTCCTCGCCGGGTATCGCCACCTTGGGCGCGTTTTGTGCCAGGCACAACGTCGCAATCAAACACAAAGACAAAGCAGAATATTTCAACCAAGCACCACCTTTTGGAGTTCCCTAAACTCGCGAATCAGAAAATCCGGAGGATCTGACTCAAACGTTTCGGGTTGAAATCCGTACAAAACGCCGCATGAGGGGACGCCGGCGTTGCGGGCCGTTTTGACATCCACCGAGCTGTCCCCAACCATGAGCGTACGCTCGGCTGCAACGCCCGACTCGGCGCGCAGAGCCTGAATGCCTACCGGCGATGGCTTTTTTTCCTCAAAGCTGTTGCCGCCGTATACCTGAAAAAAGGAAGATCGCACGCCGAGACCTTGCAGAATCACGTTGCTGATGCGGACCGGCTTGTTGGTGAGCACGGCGAGCTTACGTCCCTGGCTCTGCAGGGCCTCGATTGTTTCCTGCGCGCCATCGTAGAGCTTCGTGTAATCGAGGCAGTGATCGTTGTAGTAGGCAAGAAAATACTCAAGCGCGCGTGCGAATTGCTCTTCCGAAGCTCCAGGTCCGAGTGCTCGGCGGATCAACACAGGGGCGCCGCTCCCCACATACGACGAGATCACGTCCTGAGTTAACGGATCCATCCCCATGAACGCCCGCGTCGCGTTTACCGAATGGGCCAAGTCAAGTTTCGAATCAATCAGGGTTCCGTCAAGGTCGAATATGATTAAGTCCACTAACTGCTCTCCACGGGAACTTTACGAGTCTTGCGAGTTGCGTCTGTCCAGATCTTACGAACCGTTTCGTAGCTCCTCTTGAAGCCTTCGCGAATTTCGTGAGGCGTTGCCGCCGATAGAATGCGTGACGTTTCAATCACATAGGGTGCCAGATGCGATCGGGCCACGGATTGACGAAACGAACCCAAAGGGAAAGCCAGCATCATCATCAGGAGTACAACGCAAACCAACGCAGCTCGGACAAGGCCAAAAAGCCCGCCAATCGCTCGATCCGCCCACGAAAGCCCCACCACCTTCAGCATGCGGCCCATCAGGAAACTGATAAGCGCGCCAACGGCCATTACGGCGGTGAAGACAATCAGAAATCCCAGCAGATTGGCTACCGGTCTTGAGCCGACTGTATTGAGCAGCATCGATCCGGCTGTGCCGTAGAACCAGGCCGCGAGGAGGAAAGCGGCAATCGTGGCAGCAAAGCCTATGCCGATTCGAACCATCCCCTTGCGAACTCCGGAGATCACCGAAACGGCGATGATCAATCCGAACACCAGGTCGAGCCAATTCATAGATGCCGTCCCGTCAGCACGCGATGCGCCTCCTGATACTTCTCGCTGGTTCTCTGGGCGACGTCGTCTGGTAGTGCGGGCGCGGGTGGCTGCTTGTTCCACCGGATCGACTCGAGGTAGTCACGCACGTACTGTTTGTCATACGAAGGCTGCGGGCCGCCCGGCTTGTATTGATCAGCCGGCCAGAAGCGCGAGGAGTCGGGCGTCAAAGCTTCGTCCGCAAGCACGAGCCTGTCATCCACGAGGCCGAATTCGAACTTCGTGTCAGCGATGAGGATGCCGCGATTGGCTGCGTACTCAGCGGCCTCGCTGTAGAGCCGCAGCGTGAGGTCGCGGACCTGTCGAGCCAGATCGTCGCCAAGTAGACGCGAGACCTGCTCGAATGGAATGTTCTCATCGTGTCCCGATTCGGCTTTGGTCGCAGGAGTGAAGATGGCCTCGGGCAGCCGGTCGCTTTCGCGGAGCCCTGGCGGCAGCGGGATGCCACAGACCGCGCCAGTCGACAGATAATCCTTCCAGCCTGAGCCCGAAAGATAGCCGCGTGCTACACATTCGACCGGCAGCATTTTCGCTTCCTTGACAAGCATCGAGCGATATTCGAGCTGTGCCTGATACGACTGCAACGTCGCGGGATATCGATCGAGATCCGCCGTCACCAGGTGATTGGGCACGATGTCCTTGAAAAAATCGAACCAGAAAAGCGAGAGCTGGGTCAGCACGCGTCCCTTCATCGGGATGCCCGTGGCCAGGATGTAATCGAACGCTGAGATGCGATCGGTGGCGACGATCAACAAATGATCGTTGCCGGCTTCGTAGATGTCGCGAACCTTGCCTCGTGCGCGTAGAGGGATGCCCGGAAGATCCGTGCTCAGAAGTACGTCTTGAGTTGTGCTCACCGTCCTGCGCTTCAGTATCGCAAAGGTACTGGTAGCATGTCCTCTGATGCGCCGTTTTCTGTGGTTAACGCTTGTGCTCCCGGTAATCGTATTGGCTCAGTATGTGGAGCAGAAGCAGCCGCCGCCATATCAGCCGACACCCTCCGAGCTTGCGCAAATCCGTTCACAGCTCGGGCAGTTGAATTCACTTCTGGCGGGACGCGGAGATCCGGATGTTGCGATCTATGCCAAGGCTGTCACCTGGATCCTGCGACATCCGGAAGAATTTTACAAGCCGGAGTATCTGAAGCAGACGTTCGCGGTACTCGAGACGGGTCTCGCAAGAGCACGAGCGCTCGAAGGCGGTTCGAAGCCGTGGACTACGGCAAAGGGCAGAGTGGCGCGAGCTTACAAATCGCGCGTGGACGGAAGCCTGCAACCATACTGGTTGAGCGTCCCAGAGAGCTATGATCCGACGAGGCCCATCCGGCTCGATGTTGTTCTCCATGGGCGAAATGCGACACTGAACGAGGTCAGTTTTCTCGCCACTAAGTCTCAAGAGAAGCCGATCCCAGCCGAGCAGAACTTCATCGAACTGGAGGTCTTCGGTCGTACGAACAACGCCTATCGATGGTCCGGCGAGACGGACGTCCTGGAGGCGCTGGCCTCGGTGCGAGCACAGTACAACATCAACCCGGAGCAGATCCTGTTGCGGGGATTCTCGATGGGCGGCGCCGGCACGTGGCATCTGGGCCTTCACAAGCCGTGTGAATGGGCCGGGATCGAAGCAGGCGCAGGATTCAACGAGACTCTCCGCTACGCGAAGCTCGAGTCGGCGCCGCAATACCTGGCTCCACTGTTGACGATCTATGATGCATATCTGTATTCCGTGAATGCGTACAACGTGCCCACGGTCGGTTACGGCGGCGAACTCGATCCACAACTGGCGGCCAGTCGCAACGTTCAGGACCAGCTTGCGAAGGAAGGTGACCTGGCATCAGGTGCTCGGACACTCTTCCTCGTGGGACCGAAGACCGAGCACAAGTTCCATCCGGATAGCAAGGCGCAGTCAGAGGCATTTCTCAGACAGTCCATCGCGCAGCGTCCGAAGACTCGCAATGAGATTCGATTCGTCACCTACACGCTACGCTATCCCGAGTGCGACTGGCTTCGGTTAGAAGGTCTGGAGAAGCACTACGAGCGTGCGGAAGCAGTGGCGACAAGGGCAGGGAAGCTGACGACGGTTCGGACTCGCAACATCGATCAGCTCGCAATCAAGGGCGGGGAAGAGATCGTGCTGGACGGCCAGCGCTTTGAGGGCTCAAGCCGGTTCGAGAAACGGGACGGTAAATGGAAGGCGAGCGCAAGGCCTTCGAAGGCGCTCCACAAGTCGCCTGGATTGCAAGGTCCGATTGACGACGCGTTCTCCGAAGCGTTCACAACCATCAACGCGCCCGTGAGCTTTCGCGACCTGTGGTCGAAGTATTTTCGCGCCGACTTGCCGCAATCGCGGGCCGAGGATGCCGAGGCAGTTTCGCGTACCCACAACCTGATCGTCTTCGGCGAACCCGCGACCAGTCCGCTCGTAGCCAAGCTCGCGTCGAAGCTGCCGATTGCCTACACGTCAACCAGCATCAAGGTGAATGGCGCGACTTACGATACGGCTCAGCACTACCTGGCACTCATCGCGCCGAATCCGCTCAATCCCGCGCGCTACCTGGTCCTGAACTCGGGACACACCTTCTCGATCGCCGATCTCCGAGGCACGAACGCTCGGCTCTATCCGCACTTGCCCGATTGGGCAGTGATTCGCAAGTCGGACGACACTGTCGTCGCAGCAGGTATCTTTGACGAAAACTGGCGTCTCGCAAAGCATTAGCGCGTCCGGCGCAGGTAATCGGGTGGGGCTGCTGTTCATCCCCAACCTTCGGCTCATCGCGACGCTAGCCACGGCCTACTACCTGTTGATGATCTTCTTCGCGCCGGCGCTCTTCTTCGGCGACGCCGATCCTGGCTGGCACATCCGCACCGGCGAGTGGATCTTGGACAATCACAAGCTGCCGACTGTTGACCCATTCTCGTTCGTCGAGGTTCATCGACCCTGGTACACGTGGGAATGGCTCGCAGAAGTTGGAATGGCTCTGGTGTATCGTGCGGGTGGTCTCACGGGCATCACGTTCTTCTTTGTCGTCGTCCTGCTGTCCGTCGTATGGCTTTGGTTCTCGTTGCAGACCGCGCTCGGCGGATCGTTTCTGTTTGCGGCTCTGCTGGCGCCGATGTTGGTGAGTGCGACTCAGCTTCACTGGCTCGCACGACCGCACATGTTCAGCTCTCTGTTCCTCCTGGGTTCGCTGTGGTACCTGGAGAAACAGCCGCGATGGAGTTGGAAGCAGGCAGTCCTGCTGGTGGCCTTCGGCTCGTTATGGGCGAACACGCATCCGAGCTTCTTTGTGCCGGTGTTGATTGGCGGTTGTTATTTGCTGGCTCGTGATGGGCGCTCGTGGGAACGGCTGGCGGCAGGAGCGGCGTTCTCGGCCGGAACGTTGATCAATCCCTTCTTCCTGGGCTTGCACCTCCACATTCTCGAGTTCCTCACGGTCGAGGAGTATCGCGAAAACATCGGCGAGTGGATGCCGTTTACATTCACGAAGGATCAGCCGGTGCTCATCGCTCCCATGTTTGTGATCGCGGCCATTGGTCTTCTGGTCGCGTGGAAGCAGGGCCGGCGACACCATGCCGCGACCATCGGGCTGATCCTGCTTCTCGGCTTGCGTTCTTCGCGCAACGTGCCCTTGGTCGCGATGCTCGCGCTGCCTCTTGTGAATGTGGCATTCACGCTTGCCCTTCAGCGATCTCGTGGGAACCTGCTGCGCGGAATTCGGGAACTGACGAGCGAGCTGACCCTGATCGACCGTCGATTTGGAGGCTACGCGCTCGTTCCGCTGGCGCTCGTGCTGATTTTTGCGTTTCTGAACCGGCCCGACATCCGGGAGAAGACCGGGTTTTCGGAGCGCCTGCAGCCTGTAAGGGCCGGAACCTTCTTACAGAAGCAGGGGACAGACCTGCGGGTTTTTGCGAACGTCCTGGAAGGCGGATACCTGTTCTGGCTCTTCGCCGGCAAGCCGAGGGTCTTTATCGACGGCCGCGGCGATTATCTCGGCCGAGGTCCTTACCAGGAAGCTCGCGTGGCGGTGCAAGCGCAACCGGGCTGGGAGGCGATCTTCGCTAAGTATAAGTTCACGCACGCTTTACTGGCGCGAAACATGCCCCTAGCCCCTGCGCTCCTCGCGAAAGGATGGCGCGAGGTTTACGCCGATCCTACGTACCTGGTACTACAAAGGCCTGGAGGTTAACCGCTAAATAGATTAAAATCAGCCCAGGCATGCTGGGCAATCGGAGGGTCTGTCCCAACTGTGGCGTCGCGGATATTCGTCCGTCGTATTACCGCGACTTCCTTGACAAACTCCTGAGCGTCTTTTTTCTGGTTCCGTATCGCTGTCGCATTTGCCGGCACCGCTTCTTCCGCTGGCCGGTCTAGGCCGCTACTTCAGCCACCAACGATCACCGAAGAAGTCAGCCGTCTCCTCATCCCACGTGCCGTATTTCGTCGCGAGTTGGCCCCCGTCGACCGGGAGCACGACGCCCGTGATGTATGACGAAGCGTCACTCGCCAGGAAGGCGATGGCGGTCGCAACTTCGTCCGGAAGGCCAGGCCGGCCCAGCGGCATGTGGCGGAAGTAGTTTCGAGTCTGGCGCGAATTCTCGAACATTTGTTGAGTCAGGCGAGTGCGGATCAACCCGGGTGCCACCGCGTTCACTCGGATCCGATGAGGACCTAACTCATTCGCGGCTGTGTGGAGGATGCCGAGCAGCCCGGCCTTGCTCGCGTTGTACGCAATGAGGCTGCTTTCGCCGTCGAAGGAGTTGGTGGACGCTGTCAGTACAATCGAGCCCCGTGCCTTCTTCTTCATGTGCTCCGCAGCAATCTGCACACAGTGGAAGACGGAGGTCAGGTTCACAGCGATGATGCGGTCCCAATCGACCGCGGTGGTTTCGGTCAGGTTCTTCTTGGCGACAGCACCTGCATTGGCGACCAGGATGTCGTAGTCGCCGACTGCCTCGAAGGCCTTCTCCAGAGACCATCGATCGGTCACATCCATGCTGGCGCCACGAGCCCCGAAGCTGGCCGCCACTTCCTGCGGCTTTTCGGCTTCGACGTCAAAGATCCAAACCTCGGCACCACTGCTTCGGAGCAACTTGGCGGTTGCCAAGCCGATACCGTTCGCCCCACCCGTAACGATGGCGGTCTTGTTCTGAAAGCTGATAAGCATTTGGGACTAAGAGACCGGCGTGCTTGCGGGTCCCAGTCCTATATTTTAGCGAGAAACCGTTTGAAGCCGAACCCGAAATGCTCCGAGTTGTTATGTCTGGTAACGATCAGAAGCGTGCCACGAGGCTCACCCGCACGGCCCTTGGCGACCCCGGCATGAGGTTGTTATTGCTGTGCGCGGTCGGATAGTAAGTGCGGTCGAGAAGATTTTCGAGATTCGCTTGCAGCCGCAGGGTTTCGGTGAACGTGTAGTACGCAGCACAGTCCACTCGCGTGAACGACGGCAGTCGCACCGTATTGTCGATGCCGGCGAACGATTGCGCCTGGTGGATCA
The DNA here is from genome assembly GCA_035640835.1 of Bryobacteraceae bacterium. Classification (GTDB taxonomy): domain Bacteria; phylum Acidobacteriota; class Terriglobia; order Bryobacterales; family Bryobacteraceae; genus DASQVJ01. Next base: position 13,867 of record DASQVJ010000716.1, on the reverse strand, counting down.
AACCAAGACCTGCGCTGAGGCGAGGCAGCAGCTTGTAGTTGTTCCAGAGCGATGCAGTGTGCTTCGGTACGAGCGCGACCAACGCGCCCTGTGGTGCGGCCGTGGTTGCGCGCGTGATAAACGCGTCCTGGTAGGCATAACCTCCAAGCACGACCCATCGTTTTGTAAGACTTCCATTGATTCCCAATTCGAAGCCATTGGTCCGCTGGCTGCCGGTTTGAACGATGCGTGCCGGGTCGTTGGGATCGCGAGCCGTCGTGTTGTCGCGGTCGAGCCGATAGACCGCGGCCGTGATAGAGAGGGCGCGCCGCACGTCCCACTTGGCGCCCACTTCGTAGTTGCTGAACTTTTCAGGCCGCAAGGTCTGCGTGGTCGCGGTCAGAGAGGAAAACTGATCGCCGGCGCTCGGCAGGTAAGACACGCTGTAGCTCGCATACAACGACACAGGAGAGAACGGCTTCAGCACCAAGCCGGCGCGCGGCGACACCATGTTGTCCACACGGCCCAGCGTCTCCCCGTTTCTGCGATTGCGGAAGTCCAGATCGAAGCGATCGTAACGGACGCCACCGACTACCTGCAGCCAGCGGGTCAACTCGACCTGATCCTGCACGAAGGTGGCAGCGACGACATTGGTCGCCGTGTTGTCGGCGTCTGTGGCAGCCTGGCGAAATGTGATCGGGCCAGTAAAGCGCGGGTCGGCGAAAGGCACGCTGACCGAGGTCGTCGAGTCGTTGAAATACGCGGTGTTGCGGAAATTCTGTGTACTTTGGCGCCCAAACTCGGTTCCGACGAGGATGGTGTGGCGGAAGGGACCGGTCGTCACAACGCCCGAGACATCGGTCTGGTTGAAGACGTTGCGTCGCAAGGTCGCGTTGTTATAACCCGAGAGGCTTACTTGTGTCTGCATCGCGTTCACAGACCCAGGCAGCACGTTCTGGTAGAACTTGTCATAATCACCGATCAAGGTCGCGTTGCGGATGTTGAAAAGGCCCAACTGGTGCTCGAGAGTCGCCGAGCCAAGATTGACCCCGGCATTCGCGTAGTTTCGTTTTGGATCTCCGAAGAAGGTCGACCTGTCTGTGTCGGCTGGTCGTCCGCCGAATGAGGGAATGCCGCGATCCACTGTGCGATCGTCCTGAAAACGCTCGTAAGCCAAGCGCAACTGAGTCCGTTCTCCCGGCCGGATCGTAACTGTCGGCGACACGCCGTAGCGCCGCAGGTTTACGTCATCGCGGTAGCTGTCGGAATCTTCAAAGAGTCCATTGAGGCGGAAGGCAACCGCTTCATTGAACTTGTACCCGAGGTCGGTGGTGAAGCGCTTGTTTGCGTAGCTGCCACCTTGCAGCACTACTTCGCGGATCGGGAAGAAACTCGCATTCTTGGTGACGCGATTGAGGACGCCACCACCTCCACCTCGGCCGAACGTCAGGGCATTCGCGCCTTTTACGGCTTCCACTCGCTCCAGGTTGTACAGATCGCGATAGTACTGCACGTCGTCCCGGACGCCGTTGACGTAGAAGTCGGCCGTGGTTACGTTTCCACGAATCACCGGCGCGTCGCGATGCCCTTCGCCCTGCGCCATCGTGATGCCCGGGACATACCGAACCACATCCGCCATGCTTTGCATGTTCTGGTCGCGGATCAGATCGTTGGTAAGGACCGTTATGGATTGCGGAACATCGCGCAGAGGAGTCGGTGTACGGGTGGAGTTGCTCGTGAGGACCTGATAGGTCGCCGTCTCGCTGACGGTCACGACATCCTGTCTCGGAGCTACGGCGAGAACGATCTCGAGGCCCGGTCCGCGTTCCGTCACAACAACCGTCTGCACGGAATCCTGAAAGCCGTCAGCAGCAACTCGCAAAGTATAAGTGCCAGGTTTCAACACCAGCCCGAACTCGCCTGCTTGACCCGAATAGGTGGAGATCGTGGTCCGACCTTCTGATGTGGCCGTCACTGTAGCACCGGCGATGGCGGTACGAGCGCCGTCGAGGACCGTCCCTTGCAAGGCCGGGGCAGCTGATGGCTCCGCACCGAGTGGACAGAGAAAGGCTGCAGCAGCGAGAGCGACCACAACTGGCCGCAGGATACTACCGGTGTCGAGCGAGGTTGCCATTTTCGTTTCGATACTCCTAGTTGCAGCTTAGTCGCCAGAAGCCCTATTTTCGAGACTTTTTCATTCAGCTACCTGCAACTGAACTTCAAAAGCAGTATACACGACTCGAATGGTCCGAGATTCAAAATTTTGGCGCAAGCCTGAAATTTAGGGACATTGCGGTGGGGTACAAGATAGGAATTCGTGGGGACTAAATTACGCCGAGGCTCTTCAGCGCATCGAGAGGGCGAAGGTATTCGTCACGGCTCGCCAGAGCCAATGCCGTCGTTGGAGAGGGAAGAATCGAAGGCTTAGAAGATAAAGCTCAGACCGCCGCGCAAGGCTCGCGGATAGTTCGTGAGCATCAGTCTGCGGCCGGAGAGCGTGTTCACGGGGACGTAGCCCTGGGCGAGGATATTGCGAAGCTCGGCGGTCGCCTCGAGTCGACCGATTCCCGTCACGAACGGAATGGCTTGACGCAAACGAACGTTCAGACCAGGCTCCAGATGATACCGGTTGGTCAGGTAGACGTGCGGCTGAGCGAGCGAGCTGTAATCCATAAATTGGTAGCCCACGCTGAAGCGCGTACCGGAACCAGGGAAATCTCCGCTGATCTTTAGCATGACCCACTGCTGCCGCCCCGAACGAATCGCATCACGCAGCTCACGACCACCTTCGCCCGCGACGAAATCGGGCGCCACATGCTGTGAGCCCGAGTATCCATAAGCAAGCGTAGCGCTGATCGAGTCCAGCAGGTCCTGAGTGACCGCGGCGAGATAGCCGTCGCGAGCGAATCGATTCAGACCATAAGCGGCGCTGTTGCCGTTAAACTCGGGAAGCAGTTCGCTTGTGCCGAACAGGCTGGCGCCATCGAGCACCGTCACGGCGCCACTACCGACCCGCTCCCGAAAAGCGGCGATGGTGTACGTTCGGTTCGACTCGGTGATGGTGTAGCCGACCTCCACCGTTTCGGTCCTTTGCACGCGAACGGTTCCGTTCTGCAGCGACATCCGCGGGAGCAACGAAAGCGCTGCGAGATCCTGTTGCAGACCGTCGTGATCTTCATGCAAGCCTTCGGGAAGCAACTCGACCGGCGGCGCACCATTGCTGTAGGCGACTCGTAAGCTGCCGGCGTCACCCAAGTGGTAACTCGCCCGGGCAAACGGGCTCAACATCGTGATCCGATCCAGGTAGGTGATCGTGTCCACCGAAGACCCATACTCGACCTCGAGATCGTCCGTGAGCTGGAGGCGATCCACGACGGTCAAAGACGCACTACGGAAATCGGGAGCTCCGCCGGTCTGGTTCGCAAAGCGCCCTGGAAGTGACCACTGACGGACGGTAAGCTTCGTTTGAGGACCCGTGCCATCCACGCGGCTGAACGAGGCCCGAAACGCGGTCGACGGCCCTCCAGCCTGGGTAGCGTAGCCGAGATTTCCAGTTACCCGAATCCGATTCGCTCCGAGCACGGAGGTGGCAAGCGCGAAGCTTGTCCCGAGCTCAGGTTGATTCGTCAGCGTTGCAAAGGGCATCGACTCACCCGAGGCGATCCGGACCAGACCCCGAGTGTCGGAGAAGACATTCGACAGCACCGACTCCTGCTTCTCCTGCTTCTCCCGGTTATCCATCACATCGTCGTCAAGGGCGCGGAGAATCGGCCGGGTACTCATGGTGCTGCGCAGGACCCATTTCCAATCGTCGCTAAGGAGGGCCCCACCGGCAGGAATCGTTGTTACCAATTCGATCGAGCTCAGAGCACTTGCCAGGTTGATCGCGAGGACCTGCTTCATCCCGGGCAGAACACTGATATTGCGCTTGAGCGCCGGCATGTAGCTGGCAAGGGTAACTCGAATGGAGTACTGGTCGGCTAGAAGGTTGTCGAAGGCAAATTGGCCTTTGGCGTCGGTGAGTGCGCGGGTCAACAGCTTCTCATAGCGGTCGTAGAGCGCCACGGTCGCACCCATCTGCGGCACACCGCCTGAACCTTGAACGGATCCGCTGAGGGCACCTGCGAGTCTTAGCGTTTCACCTGGTTGGCCACCCTCTAGGAGGGCGCCTGGAACTAGGAACGTTGTCAGCAGGAGAGAGACTCTGCCGAAGTGACCTAGTTGTGACAGCCTCATGTATTGCACCTACCGTCGGCGCTCTGTCCCCGACAGGACAACCCGACACTTTAGTTTACCGTGAAGGTACTCGTCGGTGTAACCGTCTGGTTACGCAAGCGATCTGTGACCTTTACAGTCAGCTGATATTGACCCGGCTCCAGGTTCCGGAGAGGCAGCACCTTCTCGATGGTGACCTGGTTAGAGGACGCGTTCTCGAGCTTTGCAATTTCCTCCGAAAACTCGAACACCTTCTCATTCGATCCCTTCTTTACGACCTCGTAGGCGATGGTTCCTTCGGGCTTTGCGGTCTTCTCTTCGGCCTGGAAGTTATATAGCTGAAGGTAGATGCCCATCTTCTCGTCGCGCTTGAAGGTCTCGCCAAGACGCGGGCGAACCTTCGAGCTTCCGATGGTGAATTGTCCCGCACCGATGGAACGAGTCGGTAGCTTTTCGATCAGATCCGCGAGAATCAAGCTGCTCGACGCGAGCTTTTCGTCGTCATAGACCGGAACATTGAGCGCCATCTCGTAGTTTGTGACGTTGCCGCTCGTGATGTCTTTCGCAACCACGTTCAGCCGAAACATGCCGGGAGGGAGTGGAATCGACTTCTGATAAACGGAAGCTCCTTTCGAAGCTTCGCCGAGCAACTCCTGCGGAACCTCAATCGAAACCACATCCTCAAAGACGTTCACCACGCGGCGCGACATTGATGTGATGCGGCCGTAGATATTTACCGAGGCTTTGGCAATTCCCTCTTTGTTGTTGAACTGCAAGTCACGCTTGTCGAACTGCAGCGTAATATTCGTGAGGATGGTCGAGTTCGTCATACGGAGGAAGTCCGCACGAGCCTTCATCGGGAGCACGTTGTACTTGATGGTCGACTTCACGTCGGCCACGGCCTCGAGATCCTTGAACTTGATCTCCGGAGGCTTCTGCAGACGTGCAAACTGCTGCAGGCGCTCAAACTGGTTCATGCGCATCGGCAAAGGCTGGTTGCCGGTGCCGAGCCGCGTTCCATCCGTGCGGCTGAAGCGATCCGTCTTCGATGCCAGACCCATTTGCTCCATCAAGGTGAGACCTGCGCCAGGAACCATCATGAGCGCGTCCTTCTCCGACGGGTCCATCGTCATGCGGTATTCGCCCGTCATCGAGGTGTCCACGAACTCGATATTCACGTCGTTGCCTATGCCCTCAATGTAGCGGTAACGCCACTTCTCGAACGGATACGTAGAGGTGGTTCCGCCGCCTTCTTCAAAGGGACGCTCGTAGCTCCCGCCCGATGGATGCGACTCGATTTCAGCAGGAGGACCGAAGGTAATGTAGATGCGTCCGCGGTCCGTCTTCCATCCCGGGATACCCGAGGCGAAGCGCTCGTTCGCATACGCGATACGGCGGTAGTGCTCTTCGCGATATTCATTTTCCGAGGTGTCCGGCGTAGGATCGCGGCGGAGCCAGAACTGCTCGATGAATTGCTGCCGCTCCTCGTCCGTGGCAAGTCGTTTAAACGCAGCGCGCTCCTCGTCGGTGATGATGTATCCGACGTCCTCGTTCAACCACTTACGGTAGGGAGTCTCAAGCTCTTTGCGAAGCTTTGCTTCTCGCTTGCGACGTTCCTTGTCGGACAACGGTTTGGCAACGGTTTCACCATTAGCTTCGGCCGAGGCCTTCTTCTCAGCAGCACCGACAGCAGGGCTAAAGAGAAGGGCGCATACGGGGAAAGCGAGAGCAGCTGTGAACGCGTGTTTCATAAGACTACGTCTGGTCCTTCGGATGGAGAGGGCCACCTTAATTTTAGGTTTCTCTTCTACAAGCGTCAAGATTGCTACCGCGGTACGACGCGAAAGGGCGGGGACACGGGTACATGCTTTTCATATTTTCGCCGATCAGTACTCGTGTCGGCGAAACACTACACTTCTTGGAAGTGCGCTTCTTCTGTTTCTCACATGGCGGGAAGCTTTGACGACTCGGCGGGAACCAAAACACAATAAGTTAGCGTCGGAACAATTGTAGTAAAGTCATGGAATAAAACGTGCTACCGGATGCGCGTCGGGGTGTCTACTACGGAGAAGTAGTCTGAAGGGAATCTTTGCGTGAGGGAGCTTAAGCAACAGTTCGCCAGCGCCTTGCTAGTGGTGCTAGCCGCAGCGGCAGTTGTGTGCGCCGTCATAAATTTCCAACAGAACTTCCAGCCCGGCAAACGCTTCCGCTTGGCCGACGACGGCATCACCTGGGTTGACCGATCCGTGCAAGGGAAGAATCAGGTCATTGCCCGTCACATCGAAAAAAACCGGGAAGCGACTTCGGGCCTTCGCACGGGAGACCGTCTCCACAGCATCAACGGTGTGAAGATCGAGCGCGCTATTGATGCCGCAAAAGTTCTCATCGCTCTGGGCCCGTGGGCAAAAGCAACCTATGTGATCGATCGGCGCGGCCGTGAAGTGACGATGCCGCTCATCATTGGGGAACGCGTTCCCGACGTGTCGGTTTCATATCAGTACGCGGTTGGTACGGCGTACCTGCTGATCGGTCTTTTCGTTTACTTCCGCCGCGGCAATGCTCCCAAATCGCTACACTTCCTGGTTCTGTGTCTGGTCAGCTTCGTCCTTTCCTCGTTCCACTACACGGGCAAGCTGAACCGCTTCGATCAGGTCATCTATTGGGGCAACATCTGTGCGGGTTTGCTTGCGCCGACCATCTTTTTCCATTTCTGCTTGACCTTCCCCGAGTCGCGAGGTTTGCTGCGTAAGCGCTGGGCCGTCGCACTGCTCTACTTGCCCGCCCTTCTGTTGGGATTGATCACGCTGGCGATTGCGATGGGCAATCTCCGAATCAATGCCAGCGCCGTTGAAGTCCGTTGGACCCTCGACCGGATCCACATGGCGTTTCTCGCTCTGCTGTACCTGCTGGGCGGAGCCGTTCTGGCAGGCAAGCGGTATCGAGCCGAGGACCCGATGGTACGCCAGCAACTGAAATGGCTGCGCAACGGCGCGCTGGCGGGGATTCTGCCGTTCGTTGTGCTGTACGTCGTGCCCTATATCAGTGGGTCCGTTCCCGGGGATCAGATGAAGCTTTCGATTCTGTTCCTCGGTATTGTGCCGCTCACCTGGGCTTACGCAATCATTCGCTACCGGCTGATGGATGTCGATGTCATCTTCCAGCAGGGTTACGTATACACACTGGCAACGCTGGCCGTTCTGGGCGTGTTCTATAGCCTGTTCGTGCTGCTCGGTCGAGTGGACGACTTGAGCCCGTCGGCGATTGTGGCCCTGATCTTCGTTGCGACCTTCGTGTTCCAGCCGATCCGGAACTGGCTGCAGGAGGTGCTCGACCGGTATTGGTTCTACAAGGGGCGGTACGAGCATCGCCGGACTTTGATCGAGTTTGCGCGAGAGTTGGGCGCTGAAACACACCTGGATCACATGCTGCGCGCGGTGAGCGATCGCCTCACGCAGACGCTCTCGATTCATCATGTCGGCTTCTTTGTCGCCGAAGACCGAGGGTTCGAGCTGTCGTTTGCCAGCGAGAAGCTGCAGAGACACCTCGGCAGAACTCCGCTCGACTTGAGTTTTCTGCAGGAGAACCCGTCGAGCCGCTTCCTGTTTTTCGAACGAACGAGATTCGCGCTGGATGTGGTCAGCGCCGAGATGTCCCCATCGGTTCGCCAGACGATCGCAACACTCGATCTGACCTATTACGTGCCTTGTACCGTGCGCGGCAAGACCATCGCCTATATGGGCCTTTCCCGCACCGACAAAGGTGACTTCCTGACAAGCGACGATCTCGAACTGATGGTGACGCTCGCCGGTTATTTCGGGATGGCGATCGAGAACACTCGGCTTTACCGTTCGCTGCAGCTGAAGGTCGCCGAGTATGAGCGCCTGAAGGAGTTCAGCGAGAACATCGTCGAGTCGATCAATGTGGGTGTGCTCGCAGTGGATCACGACGATCGAGTCGAGAGCTGGAATAACGAAATGGAAAGGCTGACGGGCCTGAGTCGTGAACAGGCTGTCCGGCGCCGGTTGGAAGATCTGTTCCCGGCGGACCTGTGCCAGGAGTTCGCCCGCGTCCGAGGCGAGACGGGCATCCACCATATCTATAAGTTCGCGTTTCGTCCCAACCAGGCTCCCTTGAGCGAAGTCGCGACCGCTGCGTCCAACGGCAATGGGAACCACAACACTTCGCCTACGCCCGCCCCGCGTGAATACACGCTGAATCTGGCGATCGCGCCGTTGGTCACCAAGGAGCAGGAGCAGATCGGCCGCCTCATCATGTTCGACGACATCACCGATCGTTCCGAGCTCGAGCGCCGGCTGGTGCAGGCCGACAAGCTTAGCTCGATCGGACTTCTCGCGGCAGGCGTTGCACACGAGGTCAACACGCCTCTCGCCGTCATCTCGACCTATTCACAGATGCTGGCCAAGCAGGTCACAGGCGACGATCAGAAGTCGAAGCTGCTCGACAAGATTGCAAAGCAGACGTTCCGGGCCAGCGAAATCGTAAACTCGCTGCTGAACTTCTCCCGAGTCACACCGACCGAGTTTGCCGAGGTCGACCTGAACCGTGTGATCGCCGAGGTCGTGTCGCTGGTCGGACACCAGTTGCAGAAGGCCCACGTCGAAGTGAATCTCGAGTTCCAGGAGAAGTTGCCTTGTACCAAGGGCAATTCAGGCAAGCTCCAGCAAGTGTTCCTAAACCTCATCTTGAACGCTCGAGATGCGATGGAAAATGGTGGCACTTTGACCTTGCGGACCTACGCCCGACAGGACAGTGTCCATGTCGAGATCTCGGACACCGGACAGGGAATTCCGCCGGAGAATCTGGCGCGAATTTACGATCCGTTCTTTACGACGAAGGCAGCAACCAAAAAGGGCACTGGGCTCGGACTCTCGGTCACCTATGGCATTCTCCGTGAACATGGTGCGACGATAGAGGTACAAAGTGAAGTTGGAGTTGGAACTCTCTTCCACCTCGAATTTCCGATGGTCCGAAAAGCTGTGAATGCCTGAACCTGAAACCGCTCCCCGTCAATCTCCCGGCCGCATCCTCATCATCGACGACGAAGCCGACATCCGCGAAAGTCTTGAGACCCTGCTCGAGATCGAAGGGTACCAAGTGGACCTCGCGGTCAACGCCGCCGATGGTGAGCGCGCCCTCGGTCGTCTGAACTACGACCTCGTGCTCCTCGACATGATGATGCCCGATCGTTCGGGCATCGAGTTCCTCACGGACTTCCGCAAGCGCGACACCGAAACGCCGATCATTTTCATAACGGCCTACGGGTCGGTCGAAGTGGCTGTCCAGGCGCTCAAGGCCGGCGCCAATGACTACTTCTCGAAGCCATGGGACAACGAGAAGCTGCTGCTCGAAATTTCGAACACGATCGTAAAGTCGCGCCTCGAGCAGGAGAACCGTCACCTCAAGCGAGCCCTCAAACAGCGGTACAGCTTCCCGAACATCATCGGGAAAAGCGACCGCATGCAGAAGGTGCTCGACCTGGTGACGCAAGTCGCGCCAAGCCGTTCAACGATCCTGATCACAGGCGAAACGGGAACAGGAAAGGAGTTGATCGCGAAAGCGATCCACGCCAACTCGCCACGCGCCGACCAGCCTTTCATTGCCGTCAACAGCGGGTCTCTCCCGCCGGAATTGCTCGAATCGACGCTGTTCGGCCACGTGAAAGGCGCCTTCACCAGTGCCTACACCACGCAGAAGGGCTATTTCGAGGTCGCCAACGGCGGCACGATCTTCTTCGACGAGATCGGCACCATCAGCCAGGAAACGCAGACCAAGCTCCTCCGGGTCATTCAGGAACGCGAATTCATGCCGCTTGGTTCGAGCGAGGTCGTCAAGGTAGACGTCCGCCTGGTCGCGGCCACGAACGCCGAACTTCGCAAGCTGGTCGATGAAGGCAGGTTCCGCGAAGACCTGTATTACCGGCTCAACGTGATCAACATCGTGCTTCCGCCACTTCGCGACCGCAAGACCGATATTCCACTGCTCGTCGATCACTTCTTTCAGAAGTATTGCGAGGAGAACCATAAATTCCTCGATCAGACAGGTCGAAGCCAGCTGAAGTTCGCACCCGAAGCGATGCAGGTGTTGATGGACCACGTCTGGCCGGGCAACGTCCGCGAACTCGAGAACGCTGTGGAGCGATCCGTGGTGCTCGCGTCTGAGGCCACCGTGCCCGTCGATGTTTTGCCCGAGCACATCCTGCACGCAGGGGGCCTGAGGCTTCGGCGCGAACCGAATGGTTCTCTACCCGCCGATGCTTCACTGGTGGAAATCGTGGCTGACTTCGAGCGCCGCAAGATTATCGAAGCGCTCGAGGCCGCCAGCTGGAGCCAGACAGATGCGGCCGAGTCGCTGCGGATCCCGCTTTCCACGTTGAACCAGAAAATCAAGCGCCTCGACATCGTCATCCGCAAGCGGGCCGACCGAGGTTGAGGATTGTTCATGGTTTGAGGTGAGCAAAAAACCGAGCTCTGAGCACTCAATTCGTGGGGTCTTTGGACACACAACGAGGTCAAACGGACACAACTTGGGCAGGCAGGTGTAACCTACGTCGCTTGACACCCCCTCTACCCCGGGTTAACCTTGACGTTTGCAAATAGCCTAGATTCTGAGGACCGGGCGGGTTCCGTTGCGGAATCCTCGTCCTGAGTCAGGAGTCGAATTTTTGAATCAACCCTATTTTATTCTTGTACTTGCGCATTCCCTACACGGTCGGCTGCGGCGAGTACATGTCCCTTACCAGTTCGTATATGCGGTATTGGCGCTGGCCATTCTTGGGGTCGTCACGCTCGCTGGATTTCTATCCAGTTACGCGCGAATGGCGTGGAAAGTGGCTAACTACAATAACGTGCGCCATGAGATGGACGTGCTTCGCGCCCGTTACCAGCGACTGGAAAAGGAAACGCGTCAAAAGAACCAGCAACTTGCAAGTCTTCAGCTGCTTGCGAACGAGGTTTCAGTAGCTTACGGCATCAAAAAGGGTCTGGAAGGGCCCAGCGACATTTCGCTCGAAGGCCGACTGGTTCCCACCTACAACGAAACGCTGGAGCAATATAACTTCCTCAAAAGTGCCAACCTTTCCCGCTATCACAGTCGCAATAGCTTGCTGATGCAGGGCGAGTCGATGCCGAGCATTTGGCCCGTCAATGGCTTGCTTATGAGCCATTTCGGTCGTCGCACCGATCCGTTCTCGGGTGAAGGTGCGTTCCACTCGGGTGTGGACCTGTCGACCCCCGTTGGAACGCCCGTTAAGGTGTCCGGTGACGGTGTTGTGAGCCACTCCGAGTGGGGTGGTGCGTATGGACGGCTGGTCGTCGTCGACCACAGCGGTGGGCTGCAAACCTATTACGCCCATTTGTCCCGGCTGAATGTGATCACCGGGCAAGTTGTCCGGCGTGGTGAAGTGATTGGGTTCAGCGGCATTAGCGGACGATCCAGCGGACCGCACCTCCACTATGAGGTTCGTCGTGGAGGTATTCCGATCAATCCGTATCCTTATCTCAATCGTTCGGGAACGATTCAGACCGCAAGCACCCGTATCGCGAACATCACGCTCAGCCGTTAGCACACGAGTAAACACATCTCGCGCTGGAACACCTGCTTCACGTGTGATATATTCCAGCCGTGAATCTCACAAACACCCTCCGCATTGGTGCCGCCGGCACCTGCTTGCTAATGTTGGCGGCGGCCTACCAGCGCACGCAGTCGGCCCCGATCATGGCGGATGCTGCAAATGCGTTCCTTGCCTCGCTGACGCCCGAGCAGTCAAAGAAAGCAGTGATGGACTTCAAGGACGAGGAGAGATTCAATTTCCACTTCATTCCTCGTGAGCGGAAGGGGCTGCCTCTCCGCGAGATGACCCCGCCGCAGAAGCACCTCGCTCATGCGTTGCTGAGCGCGGGTCTCAGCCAGAAGGGAGCGATCAAGGCGTCCACCATCATGAGCCTTGAAGACGTCCTTCGGATTCTCGAAAACGACAGCGGCGAGCGGCGCAATCCCGAGAAGTATTACTTCACGATCTTCGGCCAGCCGTCGGCAACCGGCACCTGGGGCTACCGCATCGAAGGCCATCACCTGGCGCAGAACTTCACGGTCGTGAACGGCAAGATCGCATCAACCCCCAGCTTCTACGGCGCTAACCCGGCTGAGGTTCGCGAAGGCCCAAGAAAGGGTCTGCGAGCCCTCGCTGCGGAAGAAGACCTCGGCCGCGAGTTCTATATGTCGCTCACTCCCGCGCAGCGTAAGACCGCTACCGTCTCGGCGGAAGCCTACAAAGATATCCTGACCGCCGCGGATCGCAAGGCTGCGTTGAAGGGACAACCTTCCGGCCTCCAGGTAACGGGCCTGAATGCATCACAGAAAGCTCTGCTCACCCGGCTCGTGGAAGAGTACGCTTACAACATGCCGGAACAGGTCGCGCAGGCCCGCATGGCTCAATACCAGAAGGCTGCTAACAACGTGCACTTCGCCTGGGCAGGCGTTGCCGAGAAGGGCGGCCCGCACTACTATCGCGTGCAGACGCCGACGTTCCTGATCGAGTACGACAACACGCAGAACAACGCGAATCACATTCACTCCGTGTGGCGCGATTACGAGGGCGACTTCGGCCTCGATCTGCTGAACCAGCACTATCAGACAAGCCACCGGTAAAAGCGGTCCGCAAGAGAGGCAGTGATAGGCTGAAGCCATGAGGCCGGTGTGGTCCAGGCGCGCCCTATTAGGCTCACTGCCTCTCGCTTCGTTTGCCGCCGCCAGCGATAGTCCCCTTCGCCTTTTCCGGGATTCGGCCACTGAGTTCGAGATCGCACGTTACACGGAGCCCTCCTACAACAGCGTTCTTCCCTCGCAACAGTTGAGGATCTTCTCCCGGGGCTCCTTTCTGCTTTCCTCGGATCGTGATGGAAGCTGGCGTCCCTATTTGAGCGACATTCGCACGGGCGTCACGCGAGCTGTCTGGCCCGCGGCTAACTATGACCCGGGCACATTGACCTTCGGGATGGGTGATCGCTGGCTGTTGTGCTTCGAAGGCGATCGGCTCGTTACCGGAGCCCTTGGCGCATCGAAAACGCAGAGCCTCTATACGATCCCATCAAACACGGAGCGAACTGGCTTTGCTGTGAGTGCGCTCGGTGAGATCGTTATGGCGACGAAGGCCGCGGGCGAAGGCCAGTTGATATTCCTGAAGTCGACTACGAAAGCCGATCCAAGCGTCGTTCGCGTGGGAGCTCCCGTTGACTTTGTTTGCTTTCGTCCAAGGCAGGCGGGAGTTGCGGTGTTGCAAGCCGGACGCGTGAACGTGCTCGAAGGGACCAAGTCGTTCAGCGTACCCGCCCCGCCAGGGCGAATGTCCGTACCAACCTGGACGCAGGATGGGAAGGGTATTCTGTACCTGCTCGAGCCGGCTGAACCAAGGCAGCTCATCCAACTGCGTGAGTATCGCTTCGATACTTCGAAAGACCGGATGCTTGCGAAGACCAGCCAGTACGCCACGTTTGCCCGCAACGCGGATGCGTCCGTCTTTGCCGGAATCAGCAGTAACCGAGCGTCTCGTCATGTCCTGCTTCTCACCCGGGTTGCGAGGCGCGAGCTGACGATCTGTGAGCACGCGGCTTCGCGAGCTCAGATGGTTCAAGTGTTTTTCACGCCCAACAGCCAG
>DASQVJ010000715.1:0-9290 GCA_035640835.1 Bryobacteraceae bacterium | reverse complement strand
ACCGATTCGGACCAGGTGCAGGTAACAATTGAAGACTCGGGACCAGGGCTTGACCCGAAGACGATGCCAAGGATCTTTGAGCCTTTCTACACCACGAAGGCGGGCGGCATGGGCATGGGACTCTCGATTAGCCGTTCCATCGTTGAGAACCATGGCGGCCGTCTATGGGCTACGGCCAATGATGGCCCAGGCGCAAGCTTCCATTTCAGCCTTCCGAAGTACCAGAAAAAGACTGACACGCCGGAGTCGCCGGGGCTCGCCCGGAAATCTCACGAGTGAAAAGCATTGGAAGTTCGTGGGCCGGAAGTGATGGTTTCCGGCTCACGTCCTCGGAGGAAGGAGTTGTCAGTGGAGGGACGATCGTGCGGCAGCAGCCGGAGTCGGCGCGCAGGATAATCTTCACTTCCGGCCAGGCCTGCCGGATCTGCAGAACAATGCGCTGAATTTCTTCCAGCGAACGCCGGTCTGAGCCGGACTCCGAGCAGATGCTCGCCGCAGACGATGTACAGCGGCAGATAGCAGTAGTGGTTAGAGAAGCCGTGAAAGAATCATTGTTCCTGATGCCCGTGCGCCGGAAGATCGGCTGCATCCAGATCCACGACAATCTGCTTTGGCGCTTCCCGATGAGCTTCGAGGAAAATGCTCACCAGCAATGAATCGATCGCTGTAGCATCTAACGGATCTTTTTTGTATCTGTCTGGGTTGGCTTCTTCGGCGGCCAGTTCCAGGCGATTCAGCGTGCTCTTGCCCGCCAGCAGCCGGCATCTGCTCCACGCTGTGACGGACATTGTGCGGATCGCGCCCGTCGAGAAAACAGTTGCTCAAATGCCGAAGCAGACCGATCCGGTGGTACGTTTCTTGCCGCCGTCAAAACGAGCTCCTACAGATCGAGATCCGACACCTTAAAAGTCGAAACTGGATTGGGTGCACTCTGTGGGGCACGCGCTTAGCTCTTGCGCGCGCCTGGAGGGTAGTTCTTGAACAGCTTGGCCATGGCCTTCTCGAGGTGCTGATAGTTCTTATCGGCATTCTTGCTGATATTGAGCGTCTTGGATGCGGAGCCGCGCCACACGAGTTGTTTGATAGCCGGGTCGAATAATCCGATCACCAGCTTTCCGATGTCGATGGTCGAAGTTGTTATTGTGCCGCTGCTCATGCCGCCGCCCCGCGGACCGCCGCCCCATGGACCGCCGCCGCCCCAACCGAAACCGTTCAACTGCTTCTCGTGCGAGACCGAGGCCATGTAACCGACCAGCAGATCACCGCCACTCTCCACTCGCCGCAGACCTTTGCCGGCGAGCTGCGCGTCCACCGCGCGCTTGATGTCCTGATCCAGGAGCTGGTCGGCGACGTCCACTTGCCTGTAGTCGACCCACTGGTACGTTTTATACTTGCCGAAGTCTGCCGAACGATTGTAGTCGTATTGCACCTGCTGTGCGAAGGCGGCCACGCCCAGGCACATGAGTAATGTGGCATTGATGAGTTTCATATTGTGATACTCCTTTTAAGTTGGTTACAGAACAATGTGCATCGCACGATGCACGACCTGCACGAATCCACGTTGACAAGCAGGTAGTCTGCGCGAACTCCACTTGCTGCAAATCTCAAACCGCGCTCACGACGACGCTCGAAAGAAGGGCTTCTGGACGACGGGCTGCAACGCCTTCGGGATGGACGGTTCAGTAGGTTGGCAAAGTGCATCTCCTCGCCGCCGAGGTAGTTGTGGATTTCTGTTTGGAACGGCCCTCTCAACGCTGGCCGCCGTTCCGCGGAACATGATCGCGTTGCGCGCACGCGCGAAAAAAACTGGGCAGCGGAGCGACAGCGATCGCCACGCGCAGGCCACATCGAGGCGGGCCGAATCAGCCTGCCCCAGAGATCGACAATCCATTATGATGATTTTTTCAACAACTTTGCTCCTGGTTCCCAGCGCACCTGATCAGGTGCACATGGGTAGCCAGTCTGTCTTTCTCTGATTTAAAGGAGTTTCTCGCCACAAGACCGCCGAAGTTTCGTCCTGTGCCGCGTCATTTGCTGTAAGTGCCGTTACCGATTCGCAGCCGGGTAAAGCCGGAATCCACATCTCATCGTTTAATCCTGATGGTGTCCAGATCGATCCCTGACAGTGCCCACGGTAAAAGACACGCCCGCTAGAGTGCGCAACACGGCACGTTTCAGAGCCTGTGCCACCTTTGCCGGCCGCATCCATCGAGGATTTTGACGACCGAGGTGAATCTGGGAAGCCTATTCGACTGAGCAGCACTGGTTGCGATAGACTTTGTGTCCATGCTGAGAAGATCGCTGCTGCTGCGTTCGCTTATCGCTCTTCTTGCGGCTTTGCCGGTTACGGCCGCGTCCGTGAAGCCGGAATCGGTCGGCCTGTCAGAAGAGCGCCTGCACCGAATCCACGAGGCCATTCAGCGTCACATCGAAGCGCGCAATATCTCCGGCGCGGTCACGCTGGTTGCACGCAAGGGTCGCATCGTGCACCTCGAATCGCACGGTCTGATGGACGTCGAGTCCGGCAGGAAAATGTCCACGGACTCGATCTTCCGAATCTATTCCATGACCAAGCCGGTCGCAGGCGTCGCCATCATGATGTTGATGGAAGAAGGCAAAGTCCGCCTGAACGATCCTGTATCGAAGTTCATTCCTGAGTTCAAAGAGATGAAGGTAGCCGTCGCGCAAGAGCAGAGTACGCCGGCTGCCTTGACTCAGTCGCAGTCACCGAAATCTTACACGATACCCGCGGCGCGCGAAATCACCATACAGGATCTGCTCACGCATGTGTCGGGTCTGGGGACCGCCCGTCTGAGCGATGCGGATATGGAGAAGATCGCGCGAATTACTCTGGCCGAACAGGTTCGGCAGTTCGCCGCGAGTTCACTCGGTTTTCAGCCGGGCTCGCGGTGGACGTACAGCCCACTGGCGGCATTTGACACTTTGGGCCGCGTTGTAGAGGTCGTGTCCGGGCAAAATTTCGAGCAGTTCCTTCGACAGCGTATATTTGAACCGCTGGGTATGAAGGAAACGTTCTTCCATCCTTCGGCCGAGCAGTGGCCGCGTGTGGTCACCGCGTACACTCGCAGCGACGGCGCCTTGAAGAAAACAGAGAATCCAAACCGTCTGGTCAGCAAGACGTATTTCTCGGGCGCAGGCGGCCTCATGTCCACTACCGAGGATTACGCGCAATTCGCACTGATGCTCTCGGGAGGAGGTCAGCTGAATGGCAAACGGCTGCTGAGTCCAAAGACCGTAGAACTGATGGCTTCGGTGTTCGTCCCCGATACAACGCCGGGCTTGCAGCCTGGCCGGAGTTACGGGCTCAGCATGCGGGTGGTGAACGATCCCATCGCGGCCGGACAGCAGGTTTCGGCGGGCAGTTTCGGATGGGACGGGGCATACGGCACGCACTTCTGGGTGGATCCGAAAGAGAAGATCGTAGGGATTCTGATGGTTCAGACCAGCAATCCGGACCGGCAGGTGGACCGGGATTTCGAGAGTGCCGTCATGCAGGCCGTCATCGAGTGAATTGGCCGACAGGCTCACGCGGCGAAGCGGATCATCTGTTCGACATTCCGTCTCGTCCTGTTGTCCCAAATCGCCCAAAGTCCTTCGGCGCGAGGAGTTTGTGCATCGACGCTCAACGACGCACGGGGCTCAGGAACGGCCGCCGATCTGCAATCTGCGATTTCCTAAAAAACGCCCGATGAGTGCCCCTAAGATCACTGTGGCGATGATCGCTGCTCCGTGCGCTCCCAGTGTATGCCACGGGGTCGAAACTGGGCAGGCAATGCGCCAGCCGGCATTGATCGCGAGACCCGCGCCTGCGCCATACAGCGCCCCCGCTTCAGTTGGCCGGGTCGCGAGCGAATTTCGAAACATCCAACTGAAAAACAGGACCAGGATTCCCCCGGCTAGCGTACTGCCGATCCCGCAGGCAAAGCCCGTGATCCAAGGGGAGACACGCAGGGTTTCGTTGATCCATGTCGGGACATGCAGAAGAGGTTGGTTGTCAGGACTCTTCGAGAAGGTTACTAAGCTGAGAAATACAACAACCAAAGATGCCACGACGGCGGCGGAGTAAACCATGCGCCTCGGCAGCCTGCCAACCGGTATGCTTTCGTGCGCGGCGATCCAGACAAGCGCGATCGCCAACACGAACTGCACGGTGGAGGCGCCCCACGTCAGGAGTGGTCCTAAGATGCCTGCGTCGCGACGGGGTCCAATAGCCAGCAGAATCAGCGACGAAACCAGGAGAGCGAGAGGGGCCATTCGCAACGCCAGGTGGAGCGGTTGCGGCGATGGTCTGACGGGCTTCAGATCCTGGGCGATCGCCCGCATCAGCGCTTCCGGTGGCCTTGGTGAACGATCCATCATGCACGAGCCCTTTGAAGACTGTTCAGCGCCATGCGCAGGTCTGTCATTCCCCGGCTGGCGCGCGCGCGAGCAGCCGCGGCACTAATGCCGAACATACCGGCGATCTCCTCGAAACTGAACCCCCACTCATGGTGCAGCAGCAGCGCTTCGGCCTGATCCGGTGGCAAATCCGCAATACATCGTCGGATCTCGTCCTGAGAGCCGAGCCTGTCAGCTTCCGGAAGCACAGGGAATTCAGGCAAATGCTCGCGCGACTCATGAACCTTCGCCCATTGCCGGGCCGCGCGCCGATTCATCAGAAAAACGTTTCGCGCCAAACCGAACACCCAAGGTTTAACCGCATAGGTCGGGTTGTATGCGGCTCTCGACCGGTGCATTTGGAGGAATGTTTCCTGAAGCAGATCGTCCGCGATTTCGGAGCCGCCCGCCAAATGCGATAGATACCGGCGTACCCCCGGCGCGAGCTGCGCGTAGATCTCCTGGAATGCTTCCAGTGATCCGCCCTGATAACGGATCATCAGGGCGCGAAGTTCCTGATCTCCTTCGCCCACTATTAAGCTCTTTGCCGCGCGACGCGCGTTTGTGACCGATTCTATGCCCGAAATCGATCATTCGTGATCGTGTCACATCCCGGGTGCTGCGGGCAAATATCACGTAGGCGAGCGAAGCCCGCTAGCCAACCAAACTGAATCGAGGTGAATCCATGAAACTACCGCTCCCGTTTCTCATGTCTGTGTTTCCGATGGTAGCTATGGCGCAATCACAATCCGGGATCGCCACAGGCGTGCCCAGCGTGGCCATACCTAGAACCACTGAAGTGCTGGTCATTCAGACCGCCAAGCAAGGCGTGACCCCTCAACAAATCATGGCCGTCATCCCGTCGGAGATTCGCGCAACTGTGAAGCTTTATCTCGACGGGAAAATCCGTCAGTGGTATTCGCGCGGCGATGGCAGAGGCGTCGTCTTCCTGGTCGACGCGAAGACCGAGGACGAGGCACGAGCCATCATGGAGACCCTGCCGCTCGCGAAGGAACACTTGATGGATCACGAGTACATTCCCGTCGGACCCTTGATGCCGATGAGGGCGTTGATTGGCGCAGGAGCGCCGAAAGATTAGAAGGAGATGGTCATGATCAAGCCAAGGATCATCGTGACTGGCGCGACCGGGAAGACGGGCAGCATCGTCGTTACCGAACTGTTGAACGCAAGCTATTCTGTCCGCGCCATGGTGCACTGCGAAGGCAGTTCCTGGTGGCTCCGTTGAGCCCTGGTTACCATTTCGACCGCTACGACCGTGAACTGCGCCCTCCGTTCCCGTCACAGCCGCAGTTTGCGCCGGAACCCGACGTCTGGCGGCGCGAGCACGCGGTCACCGCCCGCACCCAATGTCCATAACTGGATTTCTAATTAAGGAGAGATTCATCGTGCCACAACTAAGCTTTTTCGTGAGCATCGCATTCAGCTTCATCGCGTGGGGGACCGTCACCGCCCGATACATCTGGCCGGAAGTCCGCCTCCGGCAAAGGGCCGAGGCGTTGCGGCCTCTGCTCATCCTGCACAGTTTCCGCTTCATCGGGTTGGCATTCCTGGTCCCAGGCGTCGTGTCACCCGATCTGCCGTCTGCGTTCGCGCATTCCGCAGCATATGGCGACATCATTGCGGCGGCACTCGCGTTGCTCTCGCTGCTATCGCTACCAAGCGGGACTGGTGTTCTCATCGCGTGGATCTTCAATCTCTGGGGCTCAGTCGATATTCTGAACGCCTTCTACCAGGCCAATAGCTCGGGGCTCTTGCCGGGGCAGCTGGGAGCTACCTACTTCCTTCCCACTCTTCTTGTGCCGGTACTGCTGATCACGCACGGACTCGCTTTCCGAATTCTTCTGCAACATCAAAATGAACCCGTAATGCGGGAAAGCCGGTACCCAGCATAAGGCCCGTCGGCCGTCGAGGAGTGTTATTCTGCGGCCACGGATAGCCGGCGGATATGAACGGGAGAACTGAATGGCGAATGACGCGGAACTCTTAAGACAAATCTATGCCCTCTTCAATGGCCGCGAAATCGAGAGCATTCTCGCGGCCATGCATCCTGAGGTCGTTTGGGCAAATGGAATGGAAGGTGGCCACGTCCACGGACGTGATGAGGTGCGCAGCTATTGGAAACGTCAATGGGCGATCATCGATCCACATGTCGAGCCCGTCGAGATCTCGGATAACGGCAACGGGGAAGTCGTTTGCAAAGTTCACCAGGTGGTGCATGACCTCAACGGCCATCTCCTGGCCGACAGGGTGGTGACCCACGTCTTCCAGATGCGAAACGGGCTGATCCAGCGTTTCGATATCCGCGATGAATAGTAATGCGGCCCTGCTGGTATTTTCGGTCGGGTCTCGCGCCATTCGGAAATTACGTAGCACCGTAAGCTGACGGAAAACGGCCGTTGCTGAGATCTGCCGGCGATTCCGCCCGTACGGTCCATCGGCGTGAGGGTGTCGGCTCCTGGTGGAACACGCGAGAACGTCAATCGCTACTGCGGCAGCAAAGTCTTAGATTCTCGGATTGTGGCCGGGCCTCTATGATTTATGCCGGTGTGGTCCATGCGGCACCAAAACACAAGAGTGTACGAAGCCGGTATCCTGGCGCCGAAGTCAATCGCAAACACCGCATGTGACTACTTAGGCGTTAGCCCATGCTGGTTGGAAACTGAGCGAGGCAACGAACTACTCTGACGACCGTAACTCACTCCTGAGCAATCAGGGCAGCGTTATGTCACCCACCACTAAAGGGGAGGCGGCATGATATGAATCACTGTTGTCGTCGTGACCTCCACCGGGCGACCTTCGACCCGAGTAGGTTCATACAGCCAATTCCGAGCGGCGGCTGCGAGTGGTTCCGCGATCTCTTTGGGTCCTCTCAAGACATCCACTTGAAGAACCTTGCCATCTGTGCCGATTCGTAACTTCAGCTCAACAACTCCCGACACGCGTCTGAGCACATCTGTCGGGATAAACGCGAGCGTCTCTCGTATCCGCTTTGGCGGTTTGGGTGCATTCGCGGGGGGAGGGGGTAAGGGCGGAGGTGGCTCGTCAGAGCTGGCGCGGATTGCCAGTATTGAAAACATCGCCGCAACCACAACGTGCCGGCAGGTGCTAGTCATGCGAACTCCTTTTGGGATCTGAAGATCAGAAAACTGATCGGTTTACACTGAATCCGTCATCATCTAAGACGATCACTCTCATTGAGGCCTCATCCTGCCTGCCAAAGCCAGCCGTTCCGCTGTTCTGAGCGCGTCTGCCGGGCTGCATTTCACGTCCGGCTGGACTCCGCTTCCCTCCCAATTCTTCCCCGTAACCGGGTTCACAGCACGAGCCACGGGAACACTGATCATGAATCGATCGACTAATGGAAAGCCTGCTACCGGGTGTGCACCTCCCCCCGTCGTCTCACCCACGATCGACGCACGCTTCAGCGCCTGTAAATTGTAAGCGAACTCCTCAGCAGCCGAGAACGTTCGACTGGAAGTCAATACGAAGACCGGCTTGTCTGATAGCCGCGTCCCGGGAACATACGGCAGCGTCCAATACTGTCGCGTTGTGCTGCTTGCCCTGTTCCATAGATCGTTTAGATGGATTGGCCCCGGAAACAGGTATGAGGAAAGATAAGCAACCATTTCCGGCTCTCCACCGCCGTTGTCACGAAGATCGAGAATCACAGAGTCGGTATTTGCAATGAACTGCATCGCCGCGGTAGCTGTTGGGCCGCAGAGCCGCGGATCTGCAAAG
Organism: Bryobacteraceae bacterium; assembly: GCA_035640835.1. GTDB lineage: Bacteria > Acidobacteriota > Terriglobia > Bryobacterales > Bryobacteraceae > DASQVJ01. Next base: position 1,133 of record DASQVJ010000715.1, on the reverse strand, counting down.
AGGTTGAGCTTCACGTAGCCAATGTTGGCGGGGAGCCGTTCTGCTTTCTCAAAGCCGCAGTTCATGGCATGGAGTTGCCTCCCGTGGTCGATGGCAGGATCATTCGTGGTAGAAGGCACGGGCGGAACATTCAGGAAACGGACCTGCAGATGCTTATCCTTGCTGACGGCCCGCAGGTCGGTCGTCAATAGATCGGCGAATGCCTGTTGGTCAATGACTTGGTCATACTTGCCGCTGTTGACGTGCTGCCTCAACATATCCGTCATGAGGTTGGCGACATCGGGAAACACGTAACTCTCGTTTAGCCTTGTCATTACTGCATCGATCACTCTGGCGCGAGCCGCCCGATCCATGGGGGGTTGAGTGGCAGGAGAAGTGCCTGGAATCACAAACAATTCGAACGCAGCGATAGCAACAGTCTCCGAGTCGTGCAGGCGAAGCGTTCCGCGTGCCCGATTCCCATTACCGCGCTTTTCCCGGACGACAAAGGTCACCAGCCGCGGCTCATTTCGCTCGACTGCAATGAGGTCAAAGCCGCCGGTTTGCTCGCGCATCGGAGCCATGAAGCCGGTTGCATCCTGTGGGTCGAAGCGTTCATGGAACGTGGAGGTTTCTTGCGGATCGGCGCTGTTGAAGCTGTTCAGCCAGGCTTCTAATGCGCGGCCAGCCGGTGTTCTCGGGATCTGCGTTTGCGCACGTGCAGGTAATAGCGCTGTGAAGAGAGCTGCGATACAGATCGCATTTCCGCCGATGTTGCTCAGCCTTCTCGCGCCGTGTACGAGGGAACTCGCATACATATCACAATATGATATATCCGTTTGTGATATGCTGTGTCAAGCGAACCTGGGCGACAAATGACTGAGGTGCTCACCCGGAACAATGGAACAACTGAAGAAGCTGCTGCCACTGACATCGCCGATGTTTTTCATTCTTCTTGCTTTAAGCGAGGGCGAGAACCACGGCTACGCCATCATGCAGATGGTCGAGCAACTGTCTGACGGCACGGTGCGAATGGGACCTGCAACCTTGTACACGACGCTACGCCGACTGCGTGAGCTAGAGTTGATCGAAGAAAGAACAAGCGGGGACTGCGACGACAGTCGACGGCGTCAATATCGGCTCACCCGGGCGGG
>DASQVJ010000714.1:0-5037 GCA_035640835.1 Bryobacteraceae bacterium | reverse complement strand
CTTGGTGGCCGCGACACTCCGCTCACGACCCGCTCGTACCAGCAAGACGTGGTCTGCCAGTCCCGCAAGAGTGCTCTCGGGCTCGTTGGTCACACCCACGGTCATCGCGCCCGCAGCTTTCGCTTTCTCTAGCACCAGATTCGTGTCGGTCGACTCACCCGATTGCGAAATCGCGACCACCAGCATGTCCTCGAAGGCGAGATTCTCGCCGTAGAGGGTGAAGATGGACGGAGCCGCCAGTGATACCGGAATGCCGGTCGTAATCTCGATGAGGTAGCGCCCAAAGAGCGCCGCGTTGTCTGAGGTACCTCGAGCCGCGAGCATCAGGAAGCGAGGCCGGTGCGACTCCAGTTTGCGGCGGAGTTTCTCGACTGAACGCAGTTCCTGCTTCAACGTTCGTTCAAGTGCGCCTGGTTGTTGCCGGATTTCCTCCAGCATGAATGACATAAATTTCGAGCGTATCAGAGAGCCGGACGGGGACGCGTCTCACTACCCGTCCAAATCGTGCGCGTGGTGTACTCGCCTGGTGGGAGACTCACCAGGCGAGGCTTGAGGATGATGAGCGCCTCGCTGTTCGTATTGTCCCTCGAGTTGTCTGAGAAGAGGGGTCCAACGAAGGGGATGTCAAGAAATCCGGCCAAGCCCGCAATGGTGGTGATGTGTTGGCTGTTGACGAGGCCCGCGATCACGACGGACTCATCGAAGCGCAGCCGCACCTGCTCGGTGAACTTGCGGTTGTTGATGATCGGCAGGTTGTTTTCGCCCATGCCACCGAGACTTTTCAGCTCAGCCTCGAAGCCGATCGTGAGCTCCTCCGAGCTATGCACGCGGGTCTGAACTTTCAATATGAATCCGAGGTCCTCGAAATTGAACGGAAGCGGAATGTGCGGCGAACTTGGCAAGTTCACGAACCCGGAGGTGGCAATCGGGTAGCGGTCACCTACGTGGAACGCCGCCTGTTGAGTATCCGAGGTCCGCAAGGTAGCTCGATAGATCGCCTGGATATCACTCCGGTTCTGTTCAGCAAGCAGCTGCGTGCCGCCAATCGCAATGCCAACGATCGGCGCGCCTGCCCATGTGCCGATCGTCGCAACGTTGCGCGGGAGTGCGTTAGGTCGAATGGCTGTGAAGCCGGCAAGTCGGTCCAACAGGTACAACAGCGGCGTAGAGGTCGGAGCGAGAATACCGAACTTCAACAGGTTCTTGCGCGCTATCGAGAGAAACTCGACCTCGATCACCACCTCTGACCGGAACTTCGCGAGTTCACGGAAGAGCTGTACCGCCGGACCCAGCTTGGACACGCGATCTCGAAAGATCACGACTCGCTGTGCCGTATTGATGGTGTGCTTGGTGATGTCGAGCGTCTGCTGGACCAGCCGCGAGAGCTCGACGGCATCCTGAACCGTCAGGGTTTCCGGTATCGGAACTTCGACCACCGCGGTGTTCTCCACTTCGCCACGTTTCTGCGGCGTATCCTGCGCAACCAGCACCAGCGACTCGCTCACCGGGGTGAAGAACGAGTTGGTGGCCGCCCCCACCGCGTACATCACGTCCCGATAGCTCATGTCCTCGACTTTGAAGCGGACCCTTGGGACAGGAGTGTAGTCGGCATCAAAGATCGGCTCCAGACCGTACGCTTTCAGCACCTGCTCCCAGACCTCGCGCGAGTTACCCGTGATCTCGAAGCCGCGGGTTTCGGTGTTCTTGGGCTTCAGCTCGACGGGAGGCTCCAACTTGGGCGGAGCCTCCTCCAGCAGCTCGGGCGGAATTGGCTCCCGCTCCTGGGCGGTTCCACCCAACGGGAGTTCATTTGAAGCGACCGTCTGCGGAGGCATTACCTTCGCGATGGAAGCGGCCCGTGTGCGCAAGGCCTGGCTCCGGAGCCAGGAACGGCGATCGTTCGGATCGGCTGCGGCCGCCTGCGAGTACAGCAAGTAAGCCTTGACAATATCGCCCCTCCGCTCGGCCTTCCGGCCCATTTCGTAAAGCTCGGGAGCGGTCATTTGCTGTGCTCGGAGTGGGCATAAGCCAAGCGCCAGCAACGCGATCAGGCTCGCCCGGAGAAAGTACGCCAAGACCGTTTGACGAAAGAGACACCTTAGACGTGCATAAAGTTCATGCGGCGAGCCGCCGAACTAGAACTCGTGGCTACCTCGGTCAGCGCCCCCATTTCCGCGAGTTTCGAACCGGCCATCCCGCAGACGATGGAAGATCTGGGCATTCCCCATTCGCTCGTCCTGGACCTGATGCTGCGTCGTCTGCTGCTGGAAGGCTACTCGACGCTAACGTCGCTTAGCCAGAAGCTGAAGATCTCCATTCCGATCATCACACAGGTCTTCAGCCACATGCGACAGCAGCAGTTGATCGAGGTGAAAGGTATGATCGGGAACGACTACACGTTCGTGCTCTCAGGCAATGGCCGCGCGACGGCGGCCGAACGCTTCCAGATCTCGCAATATGCCGGTGCCGCACCTGTGGCCTTAGGCGATTACCACGCCGCCACTCGAGCCCAGGCCGCACACATCGTGGTCGACCGCGATTCGCTGCGCGAAGCATTCTCCGACCTTGTGGTGCCCGATCGTTTGCTCGACCAGCTGGGTCCCGCGATCATTTCTCAAAACTCGGTCTTCCTGTATGGTCCCACCGGTAATGGCAAAACAAGCATTGCCGAGCGCATGCTGCGTGTCTATCAGGATTCGGTCTATCTGCCGTTTGCGGTGGAAGTCGATGGCCAGATTATCAGCTTGTACGACCCGGTCGTGCACCAGAGGCTCGATGAAGGCGAGGAGAATCCGTTCGTGGACCCTCGTTGGGCCCGATGCCGCCGACCCTGCATCGTGGTCGGCGGTGAGCTGATTCCGAGCATGGTGGAGCTGCGGCTCGACGAAGCATCCGGTATCTATGCGGCGCCCCTTCAGATGAAGGCCAACAATGGCATCTTCATCATCGACGACTTCGGCCGACAGCTCATGTCTCCGCGCGATCTGCTGAACCGCTGGATCGTACCGTTGGACCGCCGAGTCGACTATCTGACGCTGCGCTATGGTGTGAAGTTCCAGATCCCGTTCGAAGTGATGGTGGTCTTCTCCACCAATCTCGACCCCAGCGATCTGGCGGACGAAGCGTTCCTTCGTCGTATCCACAACAAGGTCTACATCGAAGCGGTGGAGCCACACGTTTTCGATGCGATTTTCCACCGTGTCGCGAGCCGCCGTGGAATCCCGACCGAACCTGACAGCGCCGAGTTCCTGCGCCGCATCTGTCTGCGTCAAGGTCGAACGGAGCTGCGCGCCTGCTACCCGACCGATATCTGCAACATCCTGCAGTCGATCAGCAGGTACGAGAACCGGCCGATTCAGATGACGAAGGCCGATATAGAACGCGCAGCGGCCCTATATTTCGCGAAGACGGGCAGCTAGGTTTGAGCCCGCGATGCTCACGACGCTTCTTCAAAGGCTGAACGCTGATGGCTGATCACTGAAAGCTCCCTTCTTCCGCGGCCGCGTTATGCCCCGCTTGCTGCTTCTGATGAAGTTGACCAGGTAGGCGCAGTCGGGACCCGAACACTCGGCCTCAATCCGCGCCAGTGCGTCCTCGAGCTTCAGGGCTGAGCGGTAGAGCAATCGATAAGCACGCTTGAGCACACGCACGCGTTCCCCATCGAAGCCGGCTCGACGCAGGCCCACGGTGTTCAGCCCCACCGGCTCCAGATCGAACCCGTGATACAGGAAGAAGGGCGGCGCATCGAGGTTGACGCGGCAGTTGCCACCGATCATCGCCAGCGCTCCGATCTTCGAGAACTGGTGCACCACAACGCCCCCCGAGACGAACGCATTGTCCTCGAGGGAGACATACCCGGCGATCAATGCGCAGCTCGCGATCACCGTGTTGTTTCCGATGACGGCATTGTGCGCGATATGTCCGGACGTCATGATGTAGTTACCGTCGCCGATCTCGGTAGAAGACTCGGGCTTGGTGCCGCGTGAGACCGTGTAGTGCTCGCGAATCTTGTTGTTGCTTCCGATTCGCAGGTAGCTGCGCTCGCCTGTGAAGTTCTTGTCGAGCGGATCGGTTCCGAGCACCGTGCCTGCCGAAATCTCGTTGCCCTCCCCTAGCGCGGTCCAGCGCTTCACGTATACGTAGGGCTCGAGCACGGTGCCCCGCCCCATCACAACATCCTGTTCCACTACGCAATATTCGCCGATGACGCTCTGCGGACCTACCACCGCGTCGGGATGCACGCGAGCCGTTGGGGCTACGCGAGCCGAGGGATCTATGGGCATTCCCTCGTATCATACGGAAGCATGGATCTCACGGTCGAAGAACTGGCGTCGAAGCTGGGCTGCGCATGGGAAGGTGAGGGCAATCGGACCTTGCGAGGCGCTGCGCCGCTTGAAGTTGCCGAAGAAGACGAGGTGTCGTTTGTGGCGAATCGAAAAGCGGCGCAGGAGGCCGGGAAGTCTCGTGCTGGCTGCCTGATCGTCCCCATCGATTTCGAAGCCAAAGGCCGGACGGTGATCCGGCACGCGAACCCTCGAAACGCCTTCGCCCGCACTCTCGGATTCCTGTTTCCGGATCCCGCGCCGCAATCCGGTATCCACCCGACAGCGGTTATTGCCGAAAGCGCCTTGGTGGGCGCGGAATCGAGCGTCGGCCCGCATGTGACGGTCGGCGATGATGCCAGGATCGGCGCTCGCTGCCGCATCGGCGCGGGCTGCTCGATTGGACGAGGAGTGATCCTGGGTGACGACGCAATCTTGCACCCAAACGTCACGATCTATGCGGGGAGTCAGATTGGAAGTCGAGTGATCGTCCACGCCGGCGCCGTCATCGGTGCCGATGGATTCGGCTTCGCGTTCGAGGGCGATCACTACGAGAAATTCCCGCAAGTCGGACTGGTGCGGATCGGCAACGACGTCGAAATCGGTGCGAATAGCTGCATCGACCGCGCCGCTCTGGGTTGGACAGAAATTGGAGACGGCACCAAGCTCGACAACATGGTCCACATCGCACATAACTGCAGGATTGGCCGGCATG
>DASQVJ010000713.1:0-11192 GCA_035640835.1 Bryobacteraceae bacterium | reverse complement strand
CGATCGTAGATCAGATAGCGCTTCCCTTTCAGCAGGCCGTCTACGGCGTCCGTCAGTTGCGGCCGATCTGGCTCATCCACAACTCATTTGCGTTGGGCGATGCCGGCGATCTCGACTCTTCGCGTCGAAAGCTCGACAAAGAAAAAGATTACGAAGCATCCGACCCGTGCGGCGCGATCGCCGGAACTCGCGGCCTTGGAGTCTCACATCCTGCCGTTCGCGGCAGGTTGTTCAGATCGATGTCCGAGGTGTTCGGAAATCTGGGATGCGCTTGCCATCACGCTGCGGGCAAAGACCGGCACTCGGTCTTCCTTTACTTCGGTGATCATGCCGGAGATGCTGATGGCAGCCACCGCCCTCCGCTGCTCATCGAACACCGGCGCAGCCAGGCAGCGTCGGCCAGCATAGAACTCTTCATTATCGACGGCATAGCCGCGGCGCCGGATTCGTTCCAGTTTCGCCTGGAACCGCTCCGCGCCAGTGATTGTATACCGCGTAAGCCGTGGTAGTCCCGCTGCGACGACGTCCGCTACAACCCGAGGCTCTGAGTATGCGAGCAGCGCCTTACCGAGTGCTGTACAGCGCGCCGGTCGCCGAAGCATGGCATTCCGCGAGATGCGAAACGGCGCAGGATATTCGGTCCGCAGCAGATCGACCACCTCGATTCCATCCAGCTTCGCAAGATGTACGCGGGCGCAGTGCCGTTGGCGGTGCTCATACGCGCTTTCCGTTAAATCGTCCAGCGGGAGTGGCAAAATGAGGGACAAGGCGCGCTACACCAGCGACGTTGCCGTCGATTTCGCGCACCATCATCATCGTCGCGGGACCCATCAATCACAACGAATCCACCCGTTCCGTTCAGACCCAGCGATCCACCTCGGATATCTTGAATTTCCACCTCCTGCCAATACGATGGGCAGGCATGCGCTTCTTTGCAATCCAGCGGTAGAGCGTTTCTCGGGCAACCCCGAGATGCGCACACACCTCGTCGGCTGAAGACCAACGCTCATACTGCGGAGGGTAGTGTTGCAACGGCATTCGTGTGGTCTGAAACGCTTCGGCCTGCATGCGACGGGAGCGGCCGGCGATGTTCAAGGGAAGACATTTCGAAGCCGAGATCATCGTGCTTTGCGTCCGGTGGTACCTGCGGTACCCGCTCGGGTTGCGGCAACTGGAAGAGATCATGGCGGAGCGAAATCTCAGCGTCGATCACGTCACAATTTGGCGCTGGGTCCACCGCTACGCGCCTGAACTCGACCGCCGTCGCCGCCCGGAAATCCGAAAGACGAACGGCTCTTGGAGGGTCGACGAGACCTACTGCCGGGTTGCCGGCAAGTGGACCTATTTGTACCGAGCGGTGGATTCCACTGGCGCCACGATCGACTTTCTCCTGAGCACGAAACGTGACGCGGTTGCCGCCAAAAGTTTTCCTGCAGAAGGCGTTGAGTTTCGCCAGGGCATCCTCGGCGACGGGTGATCAACGTTGACAGGAACCCGTCATATCCGAATGCAATTTTGGAACTGAAGCGGACCGGCGAACTCGGGCGGCGCTGCCGCTGCCCGCTATCTGAACAATATCGTTGAGCAGGACCACCGGGCGATCAAGCGGCGCGTCCGAGCAAGTCAGGGGTTCCGAGCCTTCCACTCGGCGTGGCGAACGCTTCAGGGTATGGAAACGATGAACATGACCGCAAAGGGCAAGTCAGGGCACGGCCCATTCACGTTCTTAATTTCACGGATGCAGCACTGCCGTAAAAGTGGAGACGCCAAAGCCTTAAAGCGCCGCAGCTTTTCACCTGCCTCCTGCGAGAACGTCGAGCATCGCCTGAATATAACCCAGCGTGTACATTCGCCCTCGGTAGCCACCGAGATTGCCGGGAAACTCGGTATCGCCGGCGACCATCGGAACGTGATCGTCTATCACTACGCCGCGGAACCCGTTTTCCTTGTAGAGCCGCAGCGCCCGGTGCATGTCGACGTGACCGGTATTGATGAACTCCTCGTGAAATGAAGGTACCGTCGCGGATACGTTGCGGAAGTGCACATAAAGGATCCTGTCGCGAGATGCGAAGTAGCGAATCGCCTCATAGATATCGTCCGTCATCTCAGAGAACGTGCCCTGGCAGAATTCGATAGCGTTCGATGCACTCGGGTAGATCTCGATCAGACGTTTATATGCCGAGTGATTCCGCATCAGCCTCGGCACGCCGGCCAACTCCGATACCGGCGGATCGTCAGGGTGAATGCCAAGGCGGATGCCGGCTTGTTCGGCCACCGGGGTGATCTTGCGGATCCAGTATTCGAGATTGTTCCACATCTCCTCTTCCGTGGGCCGGCGATCTGGGATGGTTTCGCAGGTAATCAGAAACCAGTTCAGCTTCTTGCGGACCTCTTCACAGGACGCGCGGTCACGAACGTGTCTCACTTGCTCGTAGTCGAAGGCAGTTGCATTGGCTGCACCGCGTATCTTGACTGGCGACGTACGCCATACAAGCGTGGGCATCCAATGATAGCCATAGATCGGAACACCTGCTCGCCCCATATCACGGATTTCGTCTGCGAGCTCAGCGATTAGTTCGTCGCGTTTTGGCCCTCCGAAAACGATGTCGCTGTATCGCGCGCTGTGGACGAAACCACCTTCGATAGCAGCGAGCCGAATGCCGTAACCTTCCAGTCGCTTTCGAAGCGCAAGATACTGCTCGTAGGACGCACGCCGAGTAGTGAGACGCTCGCTCGTGCCGGGCACAAAGCCGGAAGCGGGACCGCCGTAGATAACCACATCGCGCACCCCAAGCTGAACGGCGAGTTTCAGCACCTCGTCCGTAACGACACGGATGCCCAAAGCCGGTCTGATCTGATCAGTGCCAGCTTGAGACTGGCCAAAGACGGAAGCAACGAATCCAAAACCGGCCAGCAAGAACGCAAGCTTCATCGCTTCTCCAGGCGCGCCAGTATCGTGACCGTTTGCCACGGCTTCAGGCTAATGCTCCTGAGATCCGCTTTGGTTGTCGTCGGAGCTTCCACGGTGTTCGCGTACACCGCCTCTTTCACGCTGAAGGCGGACTCAACTCGCACGCCCGCCGTGGCCTTACCGCCGATCTCCTGCAGCCTTATCACGGACCATCCGGAATTGTCTTCTGCCGCCTTGAACGCGCTGATGACGACGTTTTCGTGGCTCGTTCCGAGGAAGCTTTGTTCGGGCGGAAGGTTGGACCCGGCAAATACGGATGCCTGCAAAGGCAGGTTTAGCTCCTGACCAAAGCGCTTCCAGTCCGCCGGACTAGCGGATTGTGAGGCGATTCTGAACCGGAATGTCTGCACGTCCGAACCACGCGGTTCCGTGCGGTCGAGCGTCTGAATGCCCTCATCACGAGTCTCCGTCCGAAGTCCTTGGGAGGCGACAAGAAAGGTACCGTCGCGCAGTAGCAGCGCCGCATCTCGAGTTGCGATGGTGCGGCCCAATGCGTCTGCCCGTCCGGAGTGAGCGAAGCTGACCGTTGTGAATTGTGGCGCAGCCCCGCCCGGCAAGATCTCTTGTGGAACGCGATAGGCAAATCCCGCGCCATCGAGCCAAAGCTGCTCGGAAGCGTCAAGCGGGAAGGCAATCGCTATGCGGCCTTGTCGTTCTGCGAACGATTTCAGGTTGACAGATACGTCGATGTCCACATACGAGACGTCCCGATAAACCACCGCGACTGTGCGAACCAGAGGCGACTTGTCCCGGACAATTTGAATGCGGCGTCTGACCGGCCCCTCCTCATCGATGACCTTTGCTGGACCGACGGGTTCCAGCTTGTAAGGCGAGTTCCGGTCAGCAAACAGCAGCGCGCCAAATAGGGCCTCCTTGCGATCAAGAACGAGCTCCGCGCCAGTGGTATCTCGGAGCGAGCGAATCCAACCTTGCTCGTCGACTTTCGTCGAAATTGGAAAAGCGCGAGCTGGTGAAGGACGTGAAGCACTCTTGCGCAGCGTGAACAGGCGGTATCCCATGGGCGGGACCGACGGCGCGAAAAACATCACTCGTGATGTCCCGGGCACCTTCTCCACCGGCAGTATGTTCTTCGTAACCTCATCCACCAGCTCGAGTGGAAGTTGTCCCATCGAGGACGGAAGCTTATCGATTTCCACTGGTCCGCCGCGCGCCCAGGAGAGGCCGTTGTAAACGATAAGCTTCGCTTCGTCCGCAGTCGATTGTTGTGCCGGATCGAAGATGGCTGTCGTTTTCGTGAGCCGCGCGAGTCCCTTGTCGAACAGCTGGCGTGTGTTCGAATAGCCGCTCATCGCGGCAGCGTAGTGTGCGGCATTGCTCCAATCTGTCTGCCACCTCGTGTAGTAGCGCGGCCACCCAGGCCCGGCGCCCGCTGTGTGCTCGTGAAACACCAGCAGTTCGCGCCACGCCTCGGCGAGATCGTACCAGGGTGTGTCGCCTGTCTTGAGGAGTGTTGAGATGTGATGCAAAGCCTCAGCGGCTGGGAGCAAGGCGGCCACCTCCCGCATGCGCGCTGTAACTTCCGGGGAACCGAGCTTCACGAGTTCCCAGTGCCCCGTTGCATCTCCGGAGAACTCACTGAACTTATCGCCGTACTTCTCCAGCACGTACTGGAAGTACATCTCCGGGGTGGCCATCTGCATGGGGACTTCCGTATGCCGCCGATTCCACTCACGCATCTTCTGGAGAACATGAAACGCGTGCATCGGGTCGGCATTGTCGCCGACAGATGCCATCAGGAGGTATGTGTCGTAGGGATATCCGTTCTGCTCCAACCAGGCGAGCCGGCGAGGCACGGTGCTCTCCAGAGTCTCGATCGGAACTCGCCTGGTGAGGTTCCACCTGTGTCCTTCCACGTACGAGTCATACGTGAAGAAGGTGAGGACCCGGCTTCCATCAGGACCCTTCCAATAGAACGGAGTGTGACGCACGCCGAAGTTGTTGCCGCCGCCGATGAACAGGTTCAGACCGGTCATCAGGTACTTCACACCACTTCCGGCAAACACGCGCGGGTAGGCCCATGAAAAGCCCGGAACGTCATTCTGAATCGCGACCTCAATTGGGATAGAAAACCGCTTACGGTAGGATTCGGCCAGATACACGAGCCGGTTCATCTCCTCATCACCGATCAGTCCGCTATGCATGTTCGCAAACGCGGCAGCCAGGGAGATTCGGCCCTCGCGCAGGTAACGGCCAAGTTCGTCAACAAGCTTGTTGTCCCGTGTTCTGCGCAGCCACTCGCTGAGCATCCAGGTGCTTTCGATTGTCCAACAAAAATCCTGATTCTCACGAACCAGACGGATCGCTGTATCGATGCTGTCCTTGTAATCCCGCGCCACCTGATCGGGCGGAAGAGTAAAGCCGATATCGAGGTGAGCATGCGGCATTACCAGAATCCGCTTGATAGCGCCCGTTCGCTTCTCGGGCGGCAACTCGTAACGAGATTGCGCGTTTGCTGCGAAAGCTAACGCGACGACGAGCCCTATCCCCCTGCCAGTCATCTCAGAAGGTGTATCGGAGTCCGAACTGAATCTGGCGCTGCGTCCCGAAGCCGCTGACGGTATTCAGAGTGCTCGTACTGACGCCGAAGTTGGCGGCGGAAGCGATACTCGACCCGGGCAGATTGAACTGCGGGGTGTTGAATATGTTGAAGAACTCTGCACGAAACTGCAGCTCCTGATCTTCAAAGAGCCGGAATTTCTTGAAGGTGGAAAAATCCCAGTTGAAGACTGCTGGTCCACGGAAGGCGCCTCGCGCTACATTACCGACGCGTCCTGCCGGCGGCGCCGCAAATGCTCCGATGTTGAGTTGACGGTCCGGAATGATGACAGGATCCGGCCGAGGCGGCGTGCCGGCGGGCGCGTAGTCAGCGCGCGAATTGAACTGCCCTACTCGCAGCGGATCGCATCCGCACATGACATTGATCGGAAGACCGCTGCGCATTTCAGTCACTCCATTGATTTGCCAGCCGCCTCCGAGCCACCGGGGTAACATCGGCACCGCCGGCAGTTCGTAGATGTAATTGAACGACAGCAGATGCCTCACGTCCGATTCCGTCGTGCCGTAATCAAGATTGATGTTCGCGTCATCGGAATTGGACGAAAAGATAGGCGGAGAGTTGTCGAGTGCATGGCCCAATGTATAGTTGACGTTCACGTTCAGACCGCGTGAAAAGCGCTTGCTAAACACGGCTTGCATCGAGTTGTAGTTGCTGATTCCATTCGCTCGCAGATAGTTGATGTCCCCAAAGCCTGCATATGGCCGGACGGAAGTGCCGGGCAGAAACCGGTTTAGGTTCCGTGCCGGAGTTATGATATGCGTGCCTTTGTTGGCAACATATCCAACTTGCAATCGAACGTCTCTACCTAGCGCTTGTTGAATGTTGAAGTTCCAGTTCTGCACGTATGGAGTGTTCCAGTTGCGCTGAACCGCGTTGATCGTTTGCACACCTGAAAAGCTCGCGATGTCAGGAAATGGAAATCCGACGAGGTTAGGAGCCTGCTGACGATTGAGAGATATCGACGTCGGATTGAAGTTTGTCGGCGTGTTCTGTACCAGCGTGGCGTTGAAATTTATGTAATAGATTCCGAAAGCGCCTCGGATCACTGTGTTACCTGATCCAAATGGTGAGTACGCGAAGCCGAAGCGCGGCCCCCAATTGGTCTTGGGCATCTCCATCAACTGGGTCCCGGGCCGATCCAACGTCCCTGTGGCGGGGTCGAAGTTCGATTGTCGGCCGTTCGCATCCGCAGGCGACGTCTCGTATTGATAACGCAGGCCGATATTCAGAGTGAGCTTTCTCGTGGCCTGCCAATCGTCCTGAACGAAGAAGTTGTAGTAAGTGTTCCTAAGTCCGGTTCTTGGATAGCCCAGGAGACCTACTGATGAGGGGCTATTCCTCGCGAAGTCGTCCAGATTGGGGTAGGAAACGCTCCGCTGGAAGAACAACGCCTTATTTTGTTGATTTCGAGTGATCGCGGTGCCGAACTTGAGCTGGTGGCCGCCCTTTACCCACGACAGTGTATCCAGGACTGTGAAGGAGTTGCCGACCATCGAAAGATCAAAAAGAGCAGGACCTACGCTCGACATACCGCCAACACTGGTGACCGGGAAATTGCGCACGTTCTCGTCCACCGAACCGGCTGGGTCAATGTGCATACGATTGAAGCCGAAGCTGGCCTCATTCAGCAGCGTGGGACTGAAGGTGCGCGTGTAAGTTAGCTTGGCGTTCTGGAGGAGCCCGGGTGAGGGTGCCCGCTGTCCCTCAGCAACGCCGAAAAGAGTCTCAGTCAAAGACTTGTTTGCGTTATAGCGGAAGCTCAGACGGTCATTCGAGCTGATACTGTAATCCACGCGCGAAAAAACGGCGTTTTCCGTGAGAAGACCGGAACCAGCGAAGTTGTAGAATCCAATCCGCGGATCCGCAGTCGATCCTCCGTTCGGGAGGGGCAGCATGTCTACAACGGGCCGTAGCTCGCCGGGCAGTGTACTGCGGAACGCCTGCGTCGGCACAAGCCCGACGAGACTGGTCCCAGTTCGCTGCCGGATTCCTTCATAGGAGACAAAGAAGAATGCTCGGTCCTTCACTATGGGTCCGCCCAGCGATCCGCCGAACTGATTCAACCGAAATGCTGGCTTCGCCGCCGGCGGCTTATTGAAGAAGTTGCGCGCATCGAGCTTCTCGTTGCGGAAGAATTCGAATGCGCTCCCGTGTAGGCTATTGGTTCCACTACGGGTGACGATGTTGACCACGGAACCCGCGGACCCGCCGAATTCAGCGGAGAAGGAATTCTCATAAATTTTGAACTCCTCGATGCCTTCCGCATTTACCCGCGCGATCCGGTTCTGGCTTCTGCCGTAGGTGATGGTGATTGTCTGCGCGTCAACACGGCTGGCATCGACGCCGTCCATCAGGAACGTGACAATGCCGACTGACTGGCCACCCGTGTTGAGGCCGTTCATACTCTGCTGGAACATGTTGCCCCGCAGGTTGACGCCTGGCACAAGCGCGAGCAGGTAGTTCGGGTCACGGCCATTCAGCGGGAGGGTCTGCACGTCGGTCTTGGTGAGCGTCCCTCCAAGCGTGTTCGAGGCTGTGTCGACCAACGGCGCGTCGCCCTGCACGGTCACAACCTCGCGCGTCTCGCCAGGATCCAGCGTCAACTCCAACCTGACGCGATCGGAAACGCGAACACTGATGCCCTCCTGAACTCTTGTCTTGAAGCCCTGGTACGAAGCGGTCACGCGGTAAACGCCAACCGCTAACTCCGGTGCGACAAAAAGGCCGTTATCGTCCGAAGTCAATCTTCGCGTGGCCCCTGTCTCCTGGTTTTGTACGGCGACGGTGGCGCTTGGAATGGCAGCTCCGGAACTGTCCAGGATCGTTCCTACGATCGATCCCCTGTCCTGCTGCGCCAGACCGACACCAGTGGCGAGAATGCCGGCCAACAGCGCCGGCGCCAGGCGGGCGACGATTATGCAATACAAACAAGCCGGTTCATCGTCAGTCCGGAATCTCATCATCCACCTCCAGCGTGTACTTTCTGTTTAATTGCCTATACCCGCAGCGACCACGGCTTGCGATATTCCTTCGAGATGTACCGGGCTGCATCAGAATCATTCAGGATCTGCTCTCGCTCGTAATCCCAGAAGATCTTGCGTCCAGTCTTGTAGGAGATGTTGGCGAGGTGCAGCGCGGTAGTCGACCGGTGTCCGTCGAGCGCATCGCACGGCGGACGCTTGCGCTCACGAACGCAATTGATGAATTCGCGCTGGTGTTCACCATAGCCCTCTGTCAGCCCTTCGGGGCTGAGGATCGGCTGCGGATTGGCACCCTCGGGAATGATTTGATAACCCTTCCGATCAATCAGCAGCGTGGCTTCGCTTCCGATTACCTGGATCCCGTGGTCCAACCGGCGTCCGCCAAATGCGAACGCGGTGGTGTGCAGGCACGAGCAAATCACCGACATGTGCCCAAAGTCGAACGTCGCAATAGCGGTATCCGGCGTTTCGCGGGAGTCGTCCAGGATGTACTTTCCGCCCGACACGTTCACGGCTTTCGGACCTTTGAGATCGAGAGCGTGAAACACTGAGTCGAGCAGATGAACAGTCCAGATCAAAAGCATCCCGCCCGAGTAATCCCAGTAATAGATGTAGTTCCAGTGAAAGCGCGTTGGATTGAACGGGCGTTTCGGCGCCGGTCCAAGCCAGAACTCATAATCGACGCCCGGCGGTGGGTCACTATCCGGAGGGTTGCCCAGACCGCGTGAGCGGCCCGCCTTAACAACGTTTCCGGACTGGTTCCAGACATTAAAGCAATGAACCGTGCTGACCCGGCCGATCTTGCCTTCCCGGATCAGCTTCGCCGCTTCCAGGAAGATGCTGCCGCTGCGCTGCTGAAGACCAATCTGCAGAATCCGGTTGTATTGACGCGCGGTGGCAACCAGCAGCTGACCTTCTTCGATGGTGTGCGCAAGAGGCTTTTCAAGATACACGTCCTTGCCGCTGCGCAACGCGTAAAGCGCGGGAATGGCGTGCCAGTGGTCCGGAGTCGCAATCACCACCGCATCGATATCCTTGCGATCAATTAACTGGCGGAAGTCGCCATATGTTTCTGCGCCCGGAGTCTTGGCCGCGGTTGCACTCAGACGGTTCGCATCCACGTCACACAGCGCCACCGCCTTCACGTTCGGAACCTTGAGGAATGCAAGCAGATCTGCATTACCCATCGGGCCGCAGCCAATGAGGCCGATGCGCACCATCTCGTTGGCACCCAGAACCTTTGCGGGAGAAACCTGACTGGCCAAGGCTGGAGCCATGGTGGAACCAGCTCCCGCAGCTACAACACCGCTCGTTAGAAAGCCACGGCGTGTGGATCTCTGTCCGGACATACCTATCCCCTTTCCCCACCGTCCTGCGAGTCGATTCTGTGTCCGCCGGTAATGACAGGTGGCTCAGCAGGAGCTGGTCTGATGTTCTTGAATCTTCTGGTTTGCTCCGTAATGGCGCTTTCAGCGGCCAGCCGTTCGATCGATGAGGCGCCAAAGAAGCCGTCAACGCCGGTTGTCTGGCTGAGTATCCAGGCTGCATCCTCGGGTTCGGCGATCGGACCGCCGTGACAGAGCACGATGATGTCACTGCGCTCATCCCTGGCGGCATCTGCAATCCGCTGCGCGAGACGTGCGGCATTCGGAAGCGTCATTGTGGTCCGAGCACCGATGGTGCCTTTGGCTGTCAGTCCCACATGCGCGACGAGTATGTCAGCGCCGGCCCGAGTCATTGCCCGTGCTTGCAGTTCATCGAACACATAGGGCGCGGTGATCAGATCCATCTCATGTGCAACTGCGATCATGTCAACCTCGCGGTCAAATCCCATTCCTGTTTCTTCGAGGTTTAGCCGGAACACTCCATCAATGAGCCCCACTGTCGGGAAGTTCTGCACTCCGGAGAATCCCGCGTCACGCACCTCTCGCAGGAATGAACTCATCAGCCGAAACGGATCTGTACCGCACACGCCCGCCAGCACCGGTGTGTGGCGAACAACAGGCAGCACCTCACGAGCCATCTCCATCACGATCGCGTTGGCATCGCCATACGGCATCAGACCTGCCAGCGATCCGTGACCGGCCATCCGGAAGCGGCCGGAGTTGTAGACGATCAGAAGGTCAACGCCTCCCGCTTCGGCGGACTTGGCGCTAATGCCAATGCCGGCGCCCGCACCGATCACCGGCTCACCACGCCTGATGACACTGTGCAAGCGGCTAAGACAATCCTTGCGTGAGATACGCATGTCAGCGACTCTCCATCAACGCGCCTGCTGCGCGCGTGCGCTCAACATCGCCGGTAAGCATCTCGAGCAGCACGTTGGCGGCGATATCTGCAAAAACCGGATCATTGATGTTCGCGTCGATTTCCATGATCCGAACGCCGGGGCGAACCACTTCCTTCAGAGCTTCGTAACAGGCCCGATCCGCTTCTTCATCCCAGAAGGGACCGCCGGGGGCATCCAGCATCGAAACACCTCGCATCGGCAGGACCACAGCCACTGGTCCTGCGCATTGATTAACTGTTTCCGCGAGCAATTTGCCAATGCTGCGATTCTCAGCCACGTTCGTTCTCATCAGAGTCACCTGCGAGTTCCACTCGTATAACTGCCGGGAGCGATATTTCTCCGGAACCGTGTGAAGTGCACCGAAGTTGCACA
>DASQVJ010000712.1:0-9309 GCA_035640835.1 Bryobacteraceae bacterium | reverse complement strand
AAGGTGGCCGATTCTGGTCTTCTTCAAGGCTGCGAGACCGAGCATACCGCTCCAGATCCCATATGCGTGGCAGTCGCCTGCTGTGAAGCTACAATTCTAGCCAACGGCGCGTCAGCGGCTTAGTTCAAACGCCCTATGCGGAGAAGTGAACGAGTCGACTACCTGTACCAGTTGCGACGCTGGCTTACCCGTTCCCGATCGCTGGTGAAGCTTCCAAGAAAGCATGGCGCTGCGCAGAGCCTTTAGCCGAAATAGAGGTCCGCTGTCCCTTGGCGCGAGCATCCGCTACAGCGGCTGAAGTCCATGCGACAGCATACGAGATTCCCGAAGTGTGCTTCTTTGATCCGACCCCAAGCAACTGACGGCGCCTCCGTTCGATCGTCTCCTGGGGTCTTTCGGTTCAGGAGGTCCTTCGGAAGAGCATCAGATCCGGATCCGGCGGAACCTGGATTTCCTGAAACACCGTGGCTGAAAACAATTTCGCAATGGTCTGTCTCCTGGCCGGATCGAGGCTGTCCCAAAACACTCCAGAAGAGCCTCACCCGACGAAGACCGAAACGGCTTGAGAAAGGGCAGGACGTGCGGCGTCTCGTTTGAGAGGAAAGACAAGACGACGCTTACTCCGGTGCCTGTCGGAAAGACGTTAAGCGCGATGCGGGCGACATCATCATCTACCTGAATTTCATCGAGTGCTAAGAGAGCACTAACGGCTATGGTCGGCTCATATCCGTGTTCGAAGAACGTCAGGTGTTGCTCGGCCCCGTGGTCGCCGGCGGTATACGCCTCGTCAAACTTCCTCTTGTAGAGGTATGACTCGTACGCATTTGCGAGAAACGCTACCGCACTCAGGCCATCCCGGGTCGACACTTCTCCAGGTATAAGCCCAAGCCCGACCTGTGCCTGATAGCCCAGCTGGTTAATTAGGCCCCGGTTGCGTCGGCATGAAGCTCGCGTAGAACGGACCGATAAGCAAAAAGGAACAGGTGTTCCTCGTCCAGAACATTGATAGTTGCCTTATCGATCGGCTCGAACATCCTTCGATCGTGCTCGCTGCATAACCCGGTAAATGTGGTTGCGTCATTCCGTCCAACAGACTTGAAGATGGTCTCCACTTTGCCGTCCTTTGATTGGATTTTCGGCATGATGACGTGACCGTCGTGGCTCAGCCGTTCGAGCGTTCGAGAGTTCTGAATGGACTGAGCGCGTATGGCGGGCTTCGCGCATGTCTCCGTCGGTTCAAAACACCGGTTCCCGGAGAGGCCTTACAGCTTAAAGACCTGCTCTTTCAGTTGTTTTCTGCGGGCGTCCATTGGCAATCGATTTAAGCACTACATGCGATCGTCGCGAAATCGGCGGACCAGTTCAACCCTACAGGGTAAGCGCTTGCCGGCGCTGCTTTGGCATTTTCGTGGATTAAGCCCGAGAAACGCCGCAGGGATCTGCAATCACGTGGCAGTAAATTCGGTATCTCGGATACGTGCTGCGTTAGGATTGATCCCGGATGCGAGCAATCGGGACTACGAACCGCGGTTTGGAACCTGGACCTCGTCTTCTCCCGCCATCAGAAACCTCGACAAACTACAAGACGTTGTTGGCGACTTGGCCGATGGTTGCGACTGCTGTTTTCCGTTTAAATCTGTTGTCTTCTCTGGTCACGATCGCCCTCTTTGACGGCGTGCGGAATGGAGGGACCGTGGAGACCACATCGAACATTCTGACCATAAAGGAAGTGGCGAGTATCCTGCGTTGCTCGAAAACGCACGCGCTCAATGTGCTCGAGGGCAAAGTGCGAGGGTTGCCGAAACTGGCGCATCTCAGCCTCGGACGGCGAAAGGTAGTCCGAAAGGACTGGCTTGATGGAGTGGATGGAGGCGAACAAGAGCTGTTAGTGAACGCGGGTTCGGAGGAGTCCAAACATGAACGCGATCCAATCCCGGATAACCCCGCGATCAGGCGGATCAGAAGAACGCCCGCTGACCGTTCGCGATGCGGCGCTGTTCTTGGGCGTCAGTCCGCAGACAGTGTATCTTTGGGTTGAGCGAAAGCAGATTCCCCATCTCCGCGTGATGGGCCGCAATATTCGGTTTCTCAAATCGGATCTCGAGCCCTTCCGCGCAACCTTCAAACAAGAGGTGGGATATGGCACGACAGTAAAGCATGATGGTGGCTTGTATAAACGACCGGAATCCAAGATCTGGTGGATGCAGTACCGGAATAAGACCGGAGAACGCCAGAGGGAGTCGACCGGAACTGAGGATTGGGACGAAGCGCAGCGAATCCTCAGGGAGCGCTTGCAGGCCAGAGACAACAACACCCTGCCGTCGATGCGCCGAGGGCGGGAACTCACGTTCGGGGCAAGAAATTCCTCGCAGCGAATCCATGCTCCGGTGTGGAGTTTCCAACACGGGTCGATGGACTGTTTCGACCGCACTATATGGGGTGGTCCGAACAACAGAAGATCGAGTCCAACGCGCCCGAATACCTGAAGAATGTGATCCAGATCGTCACAGAGACGGGCCTTCGAATCTACAAGGAGCTGGCGCCACTCAGAAAAGGAGCAATTAGACCTGGAGAACGGTATCGTCTGGATTCCGGACTCCAAGACGGTGAACGGGGTAGCGGAAGTCCCGCTGACCGAGATCGCAAGTGAAGCAATCCGGCGGCAACTGGCGATTTCGGGGCAGGGGCCGTACCTGTTCCCGAATGGAGACAATCCGGATGAGTACCAGAAGAGTTTCAAGACCACTTGGCGCGCCACGTTGCGGCGCGCGGGTGTTCCGTATTTTCGGATCTACGATCTGAGATCGACGTACGCGACGCGGCTGAGCGCCGGAGGAGTCGCTGACGAATTCGTCACCCAGTTGCTGAGGCAAGGGGACGCGAAGGTCTTCAAGAAGTACTCTCAAATGAAGCTGCAGATGAAGAGGGAGGCGCTGCAGAAGCTGAACCGAAACGCGAACGAAAGCGGGAAGCGTTCTGACACAGGCCGCCCTAACCAGACGGATTCTCGATGGAAACCGAAGACAACGATCACAGGGAGAGGGGCCAACTCCTTTAGAATCAGCAAGGATTTGGTGGGCGGTCACAGGCTCGAACTGTGGACCTCCTGCTTGTAAGGCAGGCGCTCTAACCGGCTGAGCTAACCGCCCGAGAACGGCACTTCCTATAGTACGACTTCGAGTGCCGCTCCCGCATTTTCAACTGCGTTGGTAGCCGCGCAGGCGAATTGGCGACTCCAGACGGAACGTCATCACCGTCTCGGCCGGGACTCGGACCTCCTTGCCGCGGGTGAGCACTTGGGCCGCACCACCGGCCGCTGCGCCCGCCGCTGCGCCAACCGCCGCGCCCGTGCCGCCGCCGGCAACCGCTCCAATCAGCGTTCCCAGCACAGCTCCGCCGCCGACCATGGTGGCGGTCCTCCGGTTTGCTCCAATCCCGGTTCCCGAAGACGCCTTTTCCGGCGCCGCTTCGATCTCATAGCGTCGGCCATTTACGGTGATGGATGAGACAGTCAGCTCGAGATTCGGACTACCTCCCGCTCCGCCGGTCGAGCTATTCACAACGCGGAGTTCCGCCGGCGAGCCGGCTGGAACAATGACCCGTCCGTCGGCATCCACAATGTCTCGCGCGATCTGTGCCGAGAAGGTTCGGCCCGCCACGTCACGCTGGGTATTCACCTCGATGGGTTCATTCGCTCGGATCACCAGTTCGGCTCCGGCCGGCAGATAGCCAGGTTCAGCCGTGCCAGTCGAAACGGGTCCAGAGGGTACGGTGGTGCGGGAACGAGTGCCACCGATCTTGGCGCAACTTCCCACGAGCAATCCACTCAAAAGCACACAGGCAAGCAATCTTGGTTTTGACAATCTTGGTATTGACATATTTGTCGCTCCATCCGAAGGACGCCCGCTGGGAGTCAACCATCGACAGTAGTCACTGTGTTGAGAACTCCCGCCGCGGCCTACCAGCGAATGTTTTCAAAGAGATTCCGCAGACGTTGCCCCTTGATGCGGTTCACCATCTGGACGAAGCCGATCCGGCCTTCGAGATGGGCTCGAAAGTCCGGATGGTTCTCACGATTCTGCGATGCAGGTCCGAAGCGGACACAGTTGGTCAGAATAGCCTCAAGAAGCTCCAAGTCACGGCGCGGCATCGAGACCGCCTCATTCACCACCACACCTGCCAGATGTTGACGCCTGCTCTGCCTCATGATGCGCGTCTTGCGATGATTCACGTTGAAGCCTTCTTCGAGAGCAATCGCTGCAACATGAGTCGAGAAGCGTTCGACGACCCGAGCAAACTCGTCATCGCCGGAGAACGCGAGATCATCGGCATAGCGCGTGTACGACGCACCCGCAGTTTTCGCCAGTCCGGCAAGTCGACAATCGAGCCGGTACGCAATCACGTTGGCAAGCGCCGGCGATGTCGGTGCACCCTGCGGCAAATGTCGTTCGGCATAGAGCCCGCGGGCCTCGTAAGCCTGGCGCACATCGCCGGCGGTCGCAGGCACGCTCCAAACATCACAGGGCACGCTGTTCGTACAAAGTCCGGCAAGCATGCTCGCTACGTTGTCCGGATACCCAAGCGTTCGAAAAACCGCTTGCACGCGAGCGGCCGGACATCCAGGAAAGAAGTCTTGCAAGTCGAGCCGTAGGAGCACGCGCTTGCCGGCATGCGGCGCTGCGAAGGTCGCAATCGATCGGCCTGTAACGAAGCCATGCGCGCATGGGTGCGGCGGGATTCGCTGCAGTATGTCGATCAGAATCCGGCGCTGCACTTCCTTGATGAGCCGCTTCGGCATCTCGATCACTCGCAGCCCGCCTGTTCGCTTCGCGACCACGCGATACGTATAGTGCCGAAGCTTGGAGCCATGCAACCTGTAGCCGAGCCTCTTCAGATCAGCTAACCATTCGAGTTCACTGATGCCAAGGCAAAGCCAGTCTGCAAGATCTCCCGTAGTTGCGATCGCCGGAACGTTCCAACTCGCCGCAGTTGCAACGGGCTGCATGTGTTGCGAGTCCGTGAGCCACTCCGCGACGGAGATCTCACGCCGATATCGATGGCAAGCTCGTTGAAAACCCCGATCCTCAAGGAGGAACCGAATCACATCCCGATGCCGCGGCCGCGTTCGACCCTCGAATGCTTCCACATAGCGCGTCGCGAGAGGGCGCAGCCATTTCCAGGGACGACCCAGCGTGCGCGCTGCGTGTGCCTGAACATCATCCACTTGTGGCTTTGCGGAAAGGATGCTTCGGGCGAGGACGCTGATCAAGGCCGAAGCGGGCATAGAAGTACGCGGCGGAGAACCCCAACCAGTCTGACCTGGCGTGAGCTGATCTGCTTGTCATAGCAGCCGACGCTCACGCGACGAAATGCCAATTCAACACGATCCCCCGGGGTATCCCCGGAGAGGCTACCAGACCCGAAGGCTGGCTGCACCATTCTTGAAGCTCTCGCCGCCGAAAGCCAGAATAGCAAGCGCGCTTCCACGGGAGCCTCGGTCTTTTGAGTGTTTTGCCACTCGCTCATGCGGGGTTGCGTCACTTCAAGCGGCTCGTTTGAGTGGCTGAAATCCTGGTTGACGAAACGAAGCCAAACTTCCTTGTGCCTTTCGGGCGACGGTGATGGGGACGATTTGAGCGGGAGTTGCTTGCGAACGTCCGTGCGAATCGGTGTGCGGCTTTGGCTGGCGCTCGGCGGGGCGCGGGGAAGGCGGCTCGGGTGCGGGCTCGGATGCCTTGCGGGTTTGCTGCATTTCGGTGAGCTGACGAATGAGGTCCTGATAGCTGCGCTGAAGAGCGGTGCCGTAGCGGCGCATGCGGTCGATTTGTGCGCGGTCCTGGATGAAGACGATCGCGAGGCCTTCGTCGGGGTCGGGGCCGTCGGCGGCTGAGGGGTCGATGCCCTGGTTGGCAGTGAGGGTGCGCAGCAGGAGGTCGAAGGTGCCTGTCTCGATGCGCATGAAGCGCTGGAGTCGCCAGGCGGCTTGGGCGATTTGCTCGACGAGAAGGGATTCCTGTGCGTTGGCTGGTGCCCAGTCGCGGAGGAGGTCGGCGCGGAGCTTTTCGAAGTGCTCGGCGTGCTCGTGGTCGAGGACGACGCGGTTGCTGTAGAGGCCGTGCCGGAGGGCGTTGGTGGAGGATCGGCGCTTGCCTTCAGCGGTCCGGGGGCCGGTGCTTTTCTTCGCGTTCTCGCGGTTGGTGACTGCTTTGTTGGTCGTCATGGTTCTGGCAAGAGAGTCGCACGACGATCGCGGGCCGATGGGGATGGGGGCCGGGAAGTTGTTGGAAAGAAGTCGAATAGAAATTTGAAATTTTGTGAACGTCGTTGAACGAAACCTTACGTGTTGGCCTGGCTATGAGGAAAGCGAGCGGGCGCTGCCACGTTAATCCCCAACACCTGTTTTCAGCGCAGGTCCGGGTTTAGTAACCGGGGTTCGAACTCGAATACCCGAGGCACACTCCACCGCAGTGCGAAGAAGTTGTCGTTGAGAGGGTTCAGCAGGTAGTTCCAGTGCGTGCCTGCCGGCATGATTACGCTGGGCACGGTCTGAACGGGATGGGCATGAGTACCGAATCTGTCGATCCGTTCCACCATCTTGCCGAGTGGGTTTGGCCCTCCAACTGAACCAGCGGTCCGAACCGCGCCTGGAACAACCGGTATCCGGTCGCGACTAGCTGTACACGACGTACTCTATGCGAACCAGTAGTGTCTCGACTGCCTCACTGTCCGGATCTTCCGTCAGGACTTCCGCCGGCGTCCGCTCACCGAGCTGTTGCAACGGGGTACTCATCCAACCAGCTGCTTTCTGCTCGCTCCCGAATACTCGCACAGCGTGTTCCCACGCTGCAGGAGCGATTGTCGCGACAGAGGGCTTCATATCCCAATGATATTGAATCTATCCCGCCCCCGAGTTATCTAGGTGCGACGCTGCGGACGCAGCGGAAGCCGATGTCGACTGTGGGATAGCGTGCGGGGATGGGGGCCCATTCGTAGGCAACGGCGAAACTCAGAGGCTGGTTGAAGGATCCGCCCTTCACGCTGTACCAGGGTTCGTTCACAACAGGAGGCGGTGTCAGGATCTTTGAGAAGTGTTCGATGGCGCCGGCGCTGGGGGTTACGGGCTCCTCCACGAATTCCATAGCGTTGCCGGCAAGGTGCAGCGCGCCGTAAGGGCTCGCTCCGCTCGTGAGCGTATCCACAGGCATCAAGACCCGGCCCGAGATGTTCGGGTTGTCGGCAACATTGGCGCGCGATGCGTCGGACTGATTGCCCCATGGATAGGTACGTCCATCGGTGCCGCGAGCAGCCTTCTCCCATTCCTGCGCTGTCGGCAATCGCTTGTTTGCCCACTTCGCGAAGGCCTGTGCATCAACAATCGTCACGTTCACCACCGGTAGATTCGGTTGGTCTGACGCAAAGTTCACCGGCAGAGGCCGTCCCGTTGCCGAACAGAAGCGCTCATACTGCGCGTTCGTGACTTCCGTTCGATCAATGTAGAAATCGGGGACGATCACCGTCTCCTTGTCCTTCTTGTACAGGAACCGGCCCCCAGGCACCAGCTGCATCTGCCCTGTTTCTGTCGCGAGCGTATCCGCAATCTTCGCGCCACCTTTCGGCATCGCAAACCAGACCAGGCCGCCCGTGATGGCTAAGGCGACCACGCCGACGGCGATCGCGATCATGCGGCCATTCGACTTGGCCGGCGGCGGTTCTACGACCGGAGGAGGGCCCATCTGCGTCGGCAGTTTGGACGGGCTCACCAGCACGCCTCCCTGCGGGACTGGAGCGTGCGGCGCCGGCCCGGGAACATGCGGAAACGCAGGCATGGTGGCCGCAAGCGTGCCTGCCGATGGAGTGCGAACGTACTGCTGCAAGGCCGCGATCACCTGCGTGAAATTCGCGTAGCGCTGCTCCCGAGCCTTCGCCGTACAATTCGCCACAAAGTGCTGCAGGTGAGGAGGCACACCCGCGGCCGCAAGAGGCTGCATGTTCAAAGGCTCATGCAGGATCATGTAGAACAACCGCTCGATGGTCTCGCCCTGGATCGGTTTGACACCCGTGAGCAATTCAAACAGCAGGATGCCGAAGGCGTACACGTCCGACGCTTCGCTCACCTGCTCACCTCGAACCTGCTCGGGAGCCATGTAGTAGGGCGTGCCCAGCGCGAAGCCCGTCCTGGTCATCGAGAAGCCCTCGGCCTTGGCGATACCGAAGTCCATCAGCTTCGCCTTGCCCAGCGCGTCGAGATGGATGTTCTCGGGCTTGATGTCTCGATGGATGATCTTCTTGGAGTGCACGAACTCGAGCGCCCGGGCAATCTGCAGGGCGATACGAAGCTTGCTGTCGAGATTGCCCGTCTCGTTCTTCTTGATCGCGTCACGAAGATCCTGGCCTACCAGGAACTCCATGACCATGAACGGCCGGCCGTGCTCTTCGCCGTAATCGAAGATCTGAATAATGTTCTCGTGCTGAACGTTGCACGACATTTGGGCTTCTAACAGGAATCGCTGCTTGGCATCGCGATCCATGCTGCCCTGTTCCGTCATGATCTTGATGGCCACCGTGCGGCCGAGCACCGTGTCCTTGGCGCGCCATACGTGCGACATGCCGCCCCCAAGGAACTTCTCGAGTTCGTACTTCCCGATCCGGGTGCCCGGCTGCATTGCTGGTGCCATGCGTTACTTGAACACGGTCGACACACAGGTCAGGCCTGGCTTGCGGAAGAACGCCGGCGCGCCCTGCATATCCAGGACCATTCGCACCGTCGACTGCTTCTTCGCACCTTGACGCAGACCCGCGATAAGGTCGAACTCCATATTGTACGTTCCTCCGGCCCCGCTGAAGCGATCCGCCACGGCAAAGAGATGGAACGGTGCCCAGAGTCCATCGAATCCGACTGCCGGGAAGTCCGTCGCGGCGATCTTTGCCGAGTTCGAACCACCACCCGGCCACAAGAAGGACTTGCTCGCACCACCGGTCGGAGTCAGCGGAATCGGCTGGCCGTTGATGGTCAACGATGCGCCACCAACTTCATCCGACCTCGAGGCCGTGACCGTAAAGTTCAGCGTCGGCGACTGTGCCGTGCCGTTCTTGTAGAACACATCCGACATACGCTGCGCCGTGTTGTAGAAGTTGACGAAGCCCGGGTTCACCGGGAAGGCCGCTGCCGGATTCGCGGTGTAGGTGCTGCCCGTCTTCAGCAGGATCGTCTTGAACTGCTGATCGTAGACTTGCCAGAGCACACCCGTGCCCGGCTTCAACAACGTATCGACATCGGCGATTGTCGCGTCCACCTGACTGTCCGGATTG
>DASQVJ010000711.1:0-6434 GCA_035640835.1 Bryobacteraceae bacterium | reverse complement strand
GTTTCTTGGAGGAACTCGAGATAGTGAGGTCCATCCACGTGGTTCCCCGGATCCGTGAAGAACACAGCGACACGAATTCCGTTTGGGAGACGAGCGGTGTACCACCACCCGTCACGCCTCGCTTCAACAAGTGTTACGGATTCGGAATCGACAGGTCGCCCTTCGTCCGGTTCAAAGATGGCGGAGTACGTGAGCAACTCGTTCGAAGACTCGCGTCGTGCTCCTGCAGCGCAAGCCACGGTTGAGGCGATGCCGGTCGCGTCAACGAGCCACTTGGATTCCACGGTGCTACCGTCCTCTACAACAGCAAGGCGCCAGCCAGCGTCTATTCTCTGAGGCACCGTCGAGCGACAGCTGCTTGTTAAGACAAACACCCCGGCTTCCATAGCGGCGTCACGAAGCATTTGGTCGAAGTTGGTGCGGTTCAACTGCCAACCATGGCCATCGGGGTCACGAATGAAATCGACGCTTTGCAGCCTGTCTCCGCCCCACGCAGATAGATTCCCGAAACAAGCTTGATGGCCACCTTGCCGGAAGGGCGCCTCGAGGTCCAACTGCTTCAGCAGGCGATTCGCCATCGGTGGCAGCGACTCGCCAACCGGAAGCGTCGCCGACTCGTGATGCACTAAGAGCACGCTGCAGCCTTGACGTGCAAGCTGAAGAGCGCAAGTGGAACCCGCGGGTCCAGCGCCGAGAACGGCGACATCGAAACTGCAGGGTCGATTCACTTAACTCGAGAAACCCACATGTGATTCAACGTACAGAACCGAGGGGAAGTCGCTCGCTTCGGGTCCCGGCTTGCGCTCGACGATGCCGAACTTTCCAAAGTCCGAAACCATTTGATTGATCTGGCGCGTGTAGCTGCCCGTGAGCCATCGATACCAAATCGCTCTCGAGTCGAATGCCTGCTTGCGTTCCTCCATCGACAAAGACTCGTCGAGAACGCGCTCGTACTGCTCTTTCGTCAGTACATGATTTGGCACGCGGGCCGGCCAGAAGGTCGGGAGATACGGGTCGATCGCAGAATCGTAGCCGGCGCGGCAACTTGCCGTGTCGGTCTGCCAAGGCACGGCCATCCACCGCGTGATGTCCCCGGGAGCACTTGCAGTCAAGGCTCCACCTGGCTGGGTCAAATCGGAAAGACGAATGCGGGTGCCATAAGCAGGCTCGGGGTTATTCGAGTCCCGATGGCGAAGGCGGAAGGCGAACTCGTAGAGACTTGCATGTCGCATGGGCCAGGTCATTTCGCATCCGGGATGGAAGGGTCCACCGGAGCAGAAATAGAGCGCGGCTTTGTCCAAAGTCTTCGGCTGATACGCGACTTCAATCTCTTCAATGCTCGTTGCCGCAGGCTTTGACTCCGAAAGATCGCTCAAGAAATCTCCCTCGGACCATTGCTGCAGAAAACGATACTGTGTCGGCGTCACGGCCATAAACTGCCGCGGGTCGGAGCCATTCTTGTCGCCGTCGCCATAGACGGGAGGCCAAGCCTTCGGGTCTACGGACAAGAAAGAGGGGTCGCGAAAATTGCGGAAGATCTGAGATCGGAGCTCCCCAAACGCGGGTTCCGGGTCGCAGAGCTGGGGCAAGTATTCAGGTCTGACGAACTCGTACTCGCCTCCCCAGCCGAACTGCCGGTAGAAGCCGAAGTTCACCCATTGCGTCTCACTGAACTGAGCCAGCAACGGATAGATATGTTCGGTGAACGAGGGCTTCTCGACGGGCGTAAGCAATGTGCCTTGCAACGCATGGTAGATTACGTCGTACATCGTTTGGACGGACAGAATGTCGGGGGCGTAGTTTGGCGGAGCCACGACAACCCAGGCGGGATCAACCGGGATTGATTGGCCGTCCAGGATCACTTCAGCGCGAACGGATCCGTCAGACGTGTCGTCGTACCAGCCATCGTTGTTTGCGAAGTCCGCCGCAGCACGATTGTTGATGGAACCCGCTTTGCCGTGTCCTCCGAGGAACAGCAGGTGTCCCTGCGCATCGGTCCGCAGCTCACCGAGGTACACGCGCTGACCAACGAATGTTCCCGTGTCGAAACGGTAGTCAGGCCCTGACTGATCGGGGCCTTCGATCGACCTTGGGCCTGGGTCGATCACGAGCTGCCGGCGATCCTCACCAACGAATGCGCGGTTCCGTCGCGCGGAGGCACCTCCATCTGGAAGGTCCAGAGCTGCCTCGAATTGGTACCACTCGGCCTTCTTGTTCGCGACGTGCACGGTCCAGCGAATCGAGGCGTTTTGGGACGTCAGCTCTTGCGTGACGTTCCCGTCTTCATCGTAGCCGTAAATGCGGAACCTGGCGGCCTGCCTTTTGATGGCGCCTGCTTCGTCTTTATAGCCGCCCTCTGGCGATGGCGTCGCCCAGGGAAGCTCAGGTCCGATGAAAAACTCCTCGGGACTGTTGCCGACTCTCGCGATCCCGATTGCCGGGTGAATGGCGGCACGTACCGTCCTTTTAGCAGCGCTGACCTCTTCCGCGTTGACTTTGCTGGTGTGGAACACACTCGAGAATGCTAGGGCCTTCAGCAGGGTCCTGCGAGTGAGCTGGTGATAGGTGAACACTTCCTACTCCGGCGTTTGTTTGCCTAGTCACAAGGATAACGTTGCCGGCCAGCGGTGGGGGGCGGCGCCTACGGGGAGCCGGGGGCTTGGGTATAATCGGGCGACTAGCGGAGGAAGCATGGATTCCGTTGAGGTCGAGCGTTTTTGCCTCGGCTGCCTTGCCCACGCGTCCTACTTCATCACTTCGGGTACGACTGCCGCGGTGATCGACCCACAACGGGATGTCGAGATCTATCTCGAGGCGGCGACCCGCAAGGGCGTGACCATTGAGCACGTGATCGAGACGCATTTGCATGCAGACTTCGTTTCCGGGCATCGTGAACTTGCCGAACGGACCGGGGCGCGTATCTATCTCGGAAAAGGATCCGGTGCCTCATTCGAACACGAGGCAGTCGGCGATGGCGATTTCATCGAGTTCGCGAACTGCAGGCTGGAGTTTCTACAAACTCCAGGTCATACGACGGAAAGCAGCTGCATCGTTCTGACCGATCTCGCGAAGGGTCCGCGTCCGCAGGCTGTGTTCACAGGAGACACGCTGTTTGTGGGTGACGTCGGGCGGCCGGACTTGTCAGAGACGCACACACCTCAGGAACTCGCGGCATTGCTTTACCAGAGTCTGCACGAGAAGGTTCTTGCATTGCCTGACGAGACTGAGATTTTTCCCGCGCACGGAGCTGGATCGCTTTGCGGACGGCAGATGAGTTCCGAAGCTTCCTCCACCATTGGAAAGGAGCGGCGCTCCAACTACGCGCTCCTTGCGAAGAGTTGTGATGAGTTTATTCATCTCCTGACGGACAGTCTTCCTGCGCGTCCTGAATATTTCACGCGTGAGGTGGAGTTGAATCGAAAGGGTGCCGCGTCATTAGATCAACTGCCGGCCTTGAAGGCGCTTTCGGCTGAAGAAGTGCTTGCCTTGCAGGCCGAAGGCGCCATCGTGGTGGATACTCGTCCTGCCATGCAGTTCGCGGTCGCTCACATTCCCGGGTGCATTCACATCGCGCTGACGGGCCAGTATGCATCCTGGGCCGCTCGCATTCTCGGCCTTGACTCGCGGCTGATCGTCTGTGGTGAAGACGAAGATCACGTCCGCGAGTCGCAAATGCGCCTTGCTCGCGTCGGAATCGAGAACGTCATCGGCTATCTCGATGAAGGCATCCCGGGATGGATCTGGCGCGGCCATGAGCTGGAGTATATTCCTCAGATCTCAGTGCAGGAGCTACTGGAATTACGCGATTCGGAGAAGGATGGAATTTACGTGGTGGATGTGCGGGAGCCGGCGGAGGCGGCACAAGGAGCGATTGAAGGCTCGGTTAACATTCCGCTCGGGCAGTTAGTAGCGAGAGCCGCGGAACTGCAACGGGACAAACTGCTGGTTGTCCATTGCAAGGGCGGATATCGAAGTTCCATCGCGACAAGTTTGCTTCGGCGTGCAGGATTTCGCGACCTTGCGAATATCACCGGTGGGTTCGATGCATGGAAGGCGGCGGGGTTGCCGTGTTCGGTTGGTACGGTTTGATCTCGATCACGGCCAGATGCGACGGAGCTGGTGATACGTCAAACGACGTCCGCACCGCGTTCTGCCAGAAGCTCGCGGAGCACGGACCTGTGACAGCGGTTCTCGTTGTCGCAATAGCAGCCCACGGAGAAGTTTGTTTGATGCGAGAGCGCGGCTAACATGTCGAGTTCGCGGCTGCGATCGGGTGCACTCATCTCGCGGCGGAATTTTCGAGTGAACGCGTTCCAGGCCTTATCGTCAGTTGCCTTCAACGCCTCTGCAACCAGCTCGGCGCTGGGAGCGAGGTTTGGGAACCAGACGTCGTAGTAGTCGAGCTTAGCGAAGTCGGACTTGGGAACTCCACGGGGCGGGCGCCGTACGGTTCCGAGTCGCAGACCTTCACCAGGTTTGCGGGCGGTCCCGAGCTGAACGATAAAGATCGACATATGTTCCAGGACGTCATTGTGGCACTTACGGCGGGGCTTGACTAACGTTCCGGAAATGACGCAGATTGCTGGGATCGTATCTATCATTGAGGAATGACCGATCCTTTTCTGCAAGACTGCGTCGCCGTTTTGACCCGCACTCCGGCGACGCTAGACACGCTCTTACGCGATTTGCCGGAAGGATGGACGCTGGCGACAGAAGGCCCCGGCACGTGGAGTCCATACGACGTGGTTGGCCACTTGATCCATGGTGAGCAGACCGACTGGATGCCGCGACTGACAATCATGCTGGAACATGGCGTCAGGCGTCCGTTCGACGCCTTCGATCGAGAAGCTCAATTCCGTGACAGTCACGGCAAGTCTTTAGCTGCACTGCTGGATGAGTTCAGCGCGCTGCGTCGTCAAAGCCTGGCCCAGTTCAGAGCGTTGAATTTGCAACCTGAGCAGTTGGAGGTCCAAGGAATTCATCCGACTCTGGGGACAGTGACGGTACGTCAGCTGCTGGCCACATGGACGGCGCACGACCTGGCACATCTGCTCCAGGTGAGCCGCGTGATGGCACGACGATACAAGCATGAGGTGGGTCCGTGGGCGGAGTTTCTTTCGGTGATGAAGGGATGAAACTCTACCGCGAGCTCCGCAGAGTTCGCAGCGCCTTCTCCAGTAAGGCGAAGGTCGGCTCGCTTTCGACGTGGTAGATGCGGATGATCTCTCCCTGTTTGCGATTGAAGTCGTAACGAAGATCCTGATCGAGGAAAGGTGCTTCCACCTTTTCCCAACGCACCGTTGAGGGGTCCACAAAAGCGGCGATATCACCGAGGTCAAAGACGCCTTTCGAGGGCTGTTGCCAAGCCGGCTTACGGAGGCGGATCTCGTACAAATAGGCGCCCAGGGGACCGAGACCGGCATAACGCTCCTTGGTCTCCTCCATCGGAATGCGGAGATAAGTGCCCGTGTCGAACAGGATGAAGCGACATGGCAGTTCGAAAAGCAGCCTGGCAGCGCGAATATCGTTGTAGGCGTTGAAATTCCAGGCTCGCAGAGGCCACTGCGTTCGCCCGTGCCAGAAGACAATCATCCGGTCAGCAATGGATGGTTCTTTGATCAGTGCTGCCGCGGCGTCCGTTGCCGGTCCCAGGAGAACAAGCCACAGAGGGTCTTGAGGCGTGCTCTGCTTCGCCTTCTCAATGATGAATTCGACTCCATCACTGGTGGGAATACGATCCCGATACTGCAGCGGATCGAGTCCACGCTTGACTGGGAATTTTCCCGCCATGCGTGCTTTGGAGAGAGTGGCTTCAATCTCGGCAAAGGATTTGTCAATGCCTGTGGAGCCGCCAGCATCTCCAAAGTGGGCGGCAACGAAGCCCTCGATGCGAATCTTCTCGGGGAAGCCGAGCGCAAGTGCGATGGCGTATTGGTCGTCAATTTCGTTGGCTGTATCGGTGTCGATGATCATGCGCACTTGACCCGTCGGAGGCCAGATTGGCGAGGGTCGAGGAGCCGCTGTCGTCGACACCAGAGTGATGAAGGCAAAGAGAACTGCTGAGCAAGTACGCATGAAAAGTTCCTGGTCAATGATTAGAAGCTGTAGCGAAGGGCTAACTGAACCACACGGGCGCTATCTGCACTCAAAATTCGTCCGAAATTCGAGTCCGTTAAGGTGGCGGTGGGATTGTTCAGATTTACGCGATTCGGCAGATTGAAGAACTCCGCGCGGAAGGTGAGCGTGTGATTCTCCCACATTGGGAAATTGCGAGCAAGAGTGTTGTCCCAGACGATCGCACCGGGGCCGTAGAACAGGTTTCGTCCGGCCGTCCCAAGTGAGCCTGTGGCGGGTTGCACGAATGCGGCGGTGTTGAAATAACGGCGGATGCGCTCGTCCCGTGAATCTTCGTCGAGCACGGGGTCGCCAACGAG
>DASQVJ010000710.1:0-18382 GCA_035640835.1 Bryobacteraceae bacterium | reverse complement strand
TCCTGGTGAACCGTGTTGGCGATGTCTGCTTCCTGCTTGGCATTTTCTGGATGTGGTCCACGCTCGGAACGATCAGCTTCGCGGGGATCAGCGAGACACTCGCAGGCCGGTCACCCGAGCTTGCGTTCGGCACGCTATCCGCCATCGCGCTACTGCTTGCGATTGGCGCTTCGGGCAAGTCCGCGCAGCTGCCGCTCTATGTATGGCTGCCGGATGCCATGGAAGGTCCGACCCCTGTGTCCGCACTCATCCATGCCGCGACCATGGTGACCGCAGGCATCTACGTCATCGCACGCTCGAGCGCGCTCTATTCGCTGACCCCGCAGGTCTCAACGATCCTGCTGGTCGCCGGAGCGCTCACGGCTTTCATCGCCGCCACCATCGCCTGCGTGCAGAACGACATCAAGCGCGTGCTCGCCTACTCCACTGTGAGCCAGCTCGGCTTCATGACGATGGCGCTGGGCGCTGGTGCCTACTGGGTGGCGATGTTTCACCTGTTCACGCACGCTTTCTTCAAAGCGCTGCTCTTCCTCGGCGCCGGCAACGTACTTCACGCCACCCATGAACAGGACATGCGCCGTATCGGCGGACTTCGCACGGCCATGCCTTGGACTTTCCGCTTGATGACGATCGGGACGTTAGCGATTGCCGGCTTGCCGCCGCTCGCCGGTTTCTTCTCGAAGGACGAGATCCTCATCGCACTCTGGGCTTCTCCGCAAAGCTCGACCCTCATCTTCGCGATTGCCCTGTTTACTGCAGCGCTGACGGCTTATTACATGTTTCGCATGATGCGCCTCACCTTCTTCGGAATGCCGCAATCCGAGACGCACGCCCACGAGGCGTCACGCGCAATGCTCCTTCCTCTGGGTATCCTTGCAATCGGGAGCATCGTCACGGGCTGGCCGTACGCCCGCTTTCATCACTGGATTGCCCCCGCACTTCGCGACCGCTACTCGGAGCCTCATAACCTTACGACCGCGCTGACATTCGCCGCAGTCTCGACAATGGCCGTCATCGTCGGCTTTGCTCTCTCTCGTTTTGAAGTTCCCGAGCCCCTCGCCGCGGTCTTCCGGCGAGGCTGGTTCATCCACGACCTCTACAACGTCGTGTTCGTGCGCGGTCTCGCCCTGACCGGCGGACGTGTTCTGAATGCCATCGATCGCGCGGTCGTCGACGGCGGTGTCAACGGAACGGCACTGTTGACGCGAGCCTTTTCGAGCTTCCTTAGCCTTTGGGACCGCTATGTGGTCGACGGCATCGTGCGCGCAATTTCGACCATCGTCACACTCTCGTCGTATCCGATTCGCCTGCTGCAGACCGGCAGCGTGCAGACGTACGCCCTGGCCGTTGCGGTCGCCATCTTCGCGATGATTTCGCTCTACCTTACTCGACTATGAGCAACCACCTGCTAAGCCTGATTCTCTTTACGCCGCTCGCGGGTGCGCTGCTGCTACTGCTGATCCCTTCGAGCAACAAGAGCGCCATCCGGCTCTGGGCCAACATCGTAGCGGCTGCTGGATTCTTACTAACGCTGCCCTTGCTCGCGCAGTTCAACAACGCTGCCACCGGCTTCCAATTTGTTGAGAAGGCTTCGTGGATTCCGAGTCTCGGCGTTCAATACTTCCTCGGTGTCGATGGAATCAGCCTGTTGCTGGTGCTGCTCACGGCACTCCTAGGCTTCCTCGCGATCCTGTCGTCGTGGTCCGCCATCGACATGCGCGTGAAGGAATACTACGCGATGCTGCTCGTGCTGCAGACCGGCATGCTCGGCGTCTTCCTCTCTCTCGACTTCTTTCTTTTCTTCGTCTTCTTCGAAGTGACGCTCGTGCCGATGTACTTTCTCATTGGCATTTGGGGTACCGAGCGCCGTCTCTACGCGGCCATCAAGTTCTTCCTTTACACGCTAGCCGGGTCCGTGCTGATGCTGCTGGGAGGCATCACGCTTTATCTGCAGCACGCAGCGCAAACGGGCGTGTACACGTTCGACATCACCGAACTCACGCGCACCGCACTCGATCCCTCCATCGAGCGGCTCGTGTTCTGGGCATTCTTCGCCGGATTCGCCGTGAAGGTGCCGATGTGGCCTCTCCACACCTGGCTTCCCGACGCTCACACGGAAGCACCCACCGCGGGATCCGTTCTGCTTGCGGGCGTGCTCCTCAAGATGGGGACCTACGGCTTTGTGCGCTTCTCGCTCCCTCTCCTGCCTCGAGCATCCGTGGACATTGCGATCGTCAACGCACTGGCGATTCTCTCGATCGTTGCGATCATCTACGGAGCCCTCGTCAGCCTGGTGCAGTCCGACTGGAAGCGGCTGGTTGCCTACTCGAGCGTGAGCCATCTTGGATTCTGCACGCTCGGCATCTTCGCCTTGAATCAGTCTGGACTCGCGGGCAGCGTGCTCCAGCAGATCAATCACGGCATTTCAACCGGAATGCTCTTCCTGATCGTAGGCATCGTCTACGAGCGTCGGCAC
This sequence comes from Bryobacteraceae bacterium, assembly GCA_035640835.1. GTDB lineage: Bacteria > Acidobacteriota > Terriglobia > Bryobacterales > Bryobacteraceae > DASQVJ01. The sequence continues at coordinate 15,906 of DASQVJ010000710.1, read as the reverse complement.
TCCCGTGCCATCGCGGACTACGGCGGCCTTGCACATGTGATGCCTGGCTTCGCCAAGGTCTTCGCAATCGCGATGTTCAGCTCCGCCGGACTCCCGCTGTTGAACGGGTTCATCGGCGAGTTCACGATCTTGCAGGGCGTTTTTCAAGCGAACCGCGTATGGGCCACGTTTGCCGTGGCGGGCATCATACTGTCCGCCGCTTACCTGCTTTGGCTGTTCCAGCGAACCATGCTCGGTCCCATCACGCAAGGGAATATGGATCTGCGAGATCTGAATGCGCGCGAATGGGCCGTGTTCCTGCCCCTGCTGCTTCTTGCGTTCTCGATCGGCATTTACCCGAAGCCTTATTTCGATCTAATCGAGAAGCCGGTGAGCGCCATCGTCCAACGCCTTGATAGTGCCAAAGCGACGGAGGCTGCGTCCGCCCGGTGAACACCTTCTACACCGAGACCGATCACTTCGTGCTTCTTCCCGCGATCATGCTCGGCATGTTCGGCTGCGCGGTCCTCCTGCTTGATGTGGCAGCACGCCGCACGAAGCACCACGACCGTTGGCTGCTCGTGCTAACGCTTGCTGGATTCGCATTCACGGGATTCGCTCTTTTCCGCCAAGGCCGAACTGTCGCCAACGACGTTGCGCGCGTCTCGGCTTTTCACGGCGCATTGGTTCTCGATACTTTCAGCCTGTTCTTCAACTGGATGCTGCTGGCCGGCACAGCCCTCGTCTGCCTCCTCGCCTATCGTTTTCTGGACCGTGTGCGCGAGCCGCTCGGCGAGTTCCTGTCGCTGACTCTGTTTGCTCAGATGGGCATGTTCTTTCTGGTCACCGGCAGCGATCTCATCACGCTTTTCCTCGGACTCGAAACCGTGTCCATCTGCTTCTACGTGCTTACCGGCTATCTTCGAAGCGACGCAAGATCGAGCGAGGCAGCCATCAAGTACCTACTCCTGGGCGCGTTCTCGAGCGCTATCTTGCTCTACGGCTTCTCCCTGCTATACGGGCTGACCGGATCCACCGTGCTGTCCGAGATCGCCGCAGGCTTGAGCCCCGATCAAGGCCCGGTGTTGTTTCTAGCCGTTGCGACTTCGGGGATCGGGATGCTGTTCAAAGTGGCTGCCGTGCCGTTCCACATGTGGGTTCCTGATGCTTACGAAGGTGCGCCATCGCCGGTGACCGCATATCTGGCAGTGGCCTCCAAAGCTTCCGCTTTTGCGTTCCTCCTCCGAGTCTTCCTGGGACCACTTGCCGTGACTCGAGAGTGGTGGGAACCAGCGATGGTCGTCGTCGCAGTCGCCACACTGACCGTCGGCAACCTTGGTGCCCTCACGCAATCGAACGTGAAACGATTGCTTGCTTATAGCTCTGTTGGACATGCCGGGTATGTTCTGCTCGGGCTGATCGCGGGCAACAGTCGAGGGCTCGAAGGAATCGCCGTTTATCTTCTCGTGTACACGTTCATGACCGTTGGCGCATTTCTCGTGCTCTCGTTGCTCGAACGGGATGGTGTCCCGGTAAGTGATCTCGACGACTTCAACGGCCTGGCCTCGCGACATCCCGCTTATGCTTTTTGGATGCTGCTGTTCCTGGTGTCGCTTGCCGGCTTGCCGCCGACTGCAGGTTTCCTGGGCAAGTACTACATCTTCTGGGCTCTGATCGAGACCGGGCACTACTGGCTCGCGACGGTCGCGGCCTTGTACGTAGCGGTCGCGCTCTACTTCTACTTCCGGCTGGTGCGAGCGATGTTCCTGGGCGAGACACGCGTGCCTGCTGCGATCACAGGGAACTGGGCGGCCGGATTGGCGCTGAGCGCCGCAGTCATCATCACGGCCGTAGGCGGACTTTACCCTGAGCCCCTGCTTTCTTTCGCCCGCAGCATCGCCGAGGGCCGTCCATGAGCGAGTTGCTGCACTCCTTGAACGTCGCGCTTCAGGAGCCATGGCTGAAGCCCATCGTGATGATGGTGGTCCTGCTCCTGGCTTTTCCCCTGGTCGTCGGCTACATTGTGCTGCTCGAGCGCAAAGTTCTCGCCGACATCCAGTGGCGGCTCGGTCCGATGCGTGTAGGTCCGCACGGTCTCTTACAACCCCTCGCGGACGCCTTGAAGCTGCTCATCAAGGAGGACATCACGCCAGGCGCGGCGGACCGCGGCATCTTCTGGTTTGCGCCAGTGCTGAGTGTGTTTACGGCATTCACGGCTTTCACGGTCATTCCGTTCAGCAGTTACCTGGTGATCACGGATGTGAACGTCGGCTTGCTCGTCATCTCGGCCATGAGCGCCGTCGGCGTGATGGGCATCATTCTCGGAGGCTGGTCGTCGAACAGCCATTACCCTTTGCTCGGAGCGCTCCGCAGTGCGGCCCAGCTTGTCAGTTATGAAGTGGCTCTTTCGCTTGCGCTCGTGTGTGGCGTCATGGTCGCCGGATCCCTCAGCATGATCCAGATTGTGGAGGCACAGCGCACCCGGCACATCTGGTTCGCATTCGAGAACTTCGGACTGATGCTGGTGCCGTTCGTGGTCTACTTCATTTCATCGGTCGCCGAAACCAATCGTGCACCCTTCGATCTGCCGGAAGCCGAGTCCGAGCTCGTGGCCGGTTTTCACACCGAGTACAGCGGCTTTCGCTGGGCGCTCTACATGCTTGCGGAGTACGCGAACATCTTCATCGTCGCCAGCGTGGCGGTCACGCTGTTTCTCGGTGGATGGCTTCGACCCTTTCCGAATGTGAGATGGCTCGAACTCCCCTTGAACTACGGCGTCCCGGCGTTGCTAACCTTCGGTGGTGCTGCCGGCTGCCTCCACCTTTCTCGCGGCATGCCGCACCGTCTCAACCGGCTGGGCCTCCTCGCGGTGGCTGGACTGCTCGCCATGTTCGGGGTTCTCTTCCTGATACCCGCCATTAACGTGGCTGTTATCTCAGCGTTCTGGTTTCTGCTGAAGATCTTCCTTTTCCTCTATGTCATGATCTGGCTGCGAGGCACCTTCCCACGCTTCCGCTATGACCAACTCATGAATATAGGATGGAAATGGATGATTCCCATTGCACTCGGGGCGATCCTGGTGAATGCCGGGGTTGGATTGCTAAAGACCTAACGGGAAATTTTTTTCTTGGAACATAACTTTCGCGGGGTTCGTACGTCTTAATAATTAAAGCAAGTCGACTCCGCGCCAGAGACCCTTTCCCCAAACAAGTAAACTCTGGCGCGGAACCTCACCTCCGGTCTCGCTACTGACCGGAGTCACTCTGTCTTCAATTGGCAAGGATATTACCACACTGTAATCCACCGAGACAAGCCGGATTCCAGGCGTGCCCAAAAGGATCTCTGCAGTGCCCAAACGGACACCTCATCGAGGTGTAATCGTGGAGTCCGTCGAGAACTTCTTGTAGTTCAAGTAACGAATGGTCATCCGCAGCCGGATCGGTCCGGTGCGGAACGGAAGCACGTCGTCCGCGTGGGTGTGCAATGGGAACCAGTGTTCGCCCACCTTGCCCCGGATCGTCGTGAAGTGCGGGAACAGGTTCTCCTTCCCGGGTCTCGAACTGAAGCGCTGCGGTACCGCTTGGCCCTCGTTGCGGATCACGGAACAGTCTCGCTGATCCACCCAAAACATTCCGTCGAAAAATCGCTGACCGTCCAGGATCTGTTTCGGCCGAACCCCTAGAACCCAGCAGTCCGTGCCCTCCACATTCTCCTCGCCGCGATACTTTGCCTCGTAGTTCCAGACAAGCTCGGGTATGAAAAGGACCGGCTGTATTTGGCGAATGTCTTGAAAATCCTCGTCCGTCAATATTAATCGCTTAAGATTACTGGTCGGAGTTCCAATGAACTTCTCGGTACGCTCGCCGGTAGGGGAAAAGATAATGTCCCGCACTTCCCGATACTCGCCGGTACGCCCGCCATGGTCGTCGAGTTCCTCTATCGTGACCGTCTGCCGGTAGGTGTAGTGGCCTCGAGCCTCATTGCTCGCAGCCTCCGTCTCGGCCACGCGCTTCACCCAGCCCGAGGGAGGGTCCGCAGCCTGAGCCTCACGGGTCGAGAGGAACCCTAATGCTAACATCATGGCTGTGGCCTCTCTCCGGCCGATAGGCCTTGTTTCGGTCGCCTTAACTTTACTGCTTCTCATCGCCGGAATCGCTTACGCGAATCTCCAACATATACCGATGACGGCTGCAGGCCCCGTTTTGGTTGCCCTGATCTTGGAGGTGCTGCTTTATCACGCAGCCGGAACGGTCGAAATCCGGACTAAGCTCGAGCAGCTTCCCCCGGCTCTGCTTGCGGCGCTGATGACCGTAACAGCGGGCGTGCCGTACTTGATCTATGCGGTGCCGACGGGCCTGTACAGCACCCAGCGATTCGCAACTCTTCTGTTGCTGGCGCTGATGGCGTCGTTCTGGTATGTGGTGCTCCCTCGACGCGCGATCTTCGACATCCTGTACCTCGTCTTCCTGGGCGCGATCTACATCACCAAGAGTTTCCACGCGCTTTACCCGGAGCCCTGGGATCACACCTACGCCAGCGTCCTGGGAACGTTGATGTGGATCCGCACTGGAATGCTTGCCGTCTTGTCCTTGCGGAAGATGACGGGCATCGGGTTTGGCTTCGTTCCGCGTAGCGAGGACTGGTCGGTTGGTTTTCGCAACTATCTCTACTTCCTGCCCGGGGGCATCGGGCTCGGACTGGCGCTCAACTTCCTGAGACCCGACCCCGTGCCTCTCGACCTGCGCACCATCGGGCTTGCGCTGCTGACCTTCTTGGTTACGCTCTGGGTGCTGGCCGCAATGGAGGAAGTATTTTTTCGCGGCATTTTGCAGCAGATCGTGACCAAGGCCTCGGGCAGCCCTGTCGCGGGGCTGTTGACGGCGTCCGTTCTCTTTGGTCTCGTGCACTTGCCTTATCGCAGCTTCCCCAATTGGCACTTCGCAGCCCTCGCCACCGTCGCAGGATTCTTCTATGGACGGGCTTTCACGCAGGCCCAAAGTGTTCGGGCGTCCATGGTGACCCACGCACTCGTTGTCACCACCTGGCGAGTGTTTCTAGCCTAGCGCCGCATCACTGCCACGCCCAGCACGACGAGCCCCAGGCCAACCAATTTGCTCATAGTCAGCGGAGACCTCGGGAACCCGAGCAGTCCGAACTGGTCGCAGATGAGCGAAGAGACGATCTGGCCTGTGAGCACTAGCACGAGCAGCACCGTTGCCCCGAGCCGCCTCGCCGCCATTGAGACAGTCAGGACATAGATTACGCCCACAACACCGCCGAGCAGCCCCCACCACGGAACTCGGTTGATTTGCTGTGCGTTCGGCACAGGTAGTGGGGCCACTAGAGCGTAGAGGAAGATCACAATAGCGCCTACGCTGAAATTCACGATCCCTGCGTAAGCAGGGTGCCCGAAGATCATTCGTATCGTCGCATTCGCACCGGTTTGTAAAGGAATCAACGCACCAACGAGCGCAGCCATGGCGCCATAAAGGAGGTCTAGACCCATTCAAAGCGATTGTCTCGCACGGGTCTTCCGGATACACATCCACGATCTTGGATTCCGATCGGTCTGCATCTGTGTCCATCAGTGTCCCTTCAGAAAAACCGTACGCTAAAGTCGTCTACATGTCCGCCACTCTCGATTCGGCCGATCTCTCACGAGCCCGTTTTCTCAGCCAGCGCACCAGCCGCTTCACAGAGTCCGTGATCCGCGACATGACTCGCCAGGCAATTCGCTTCGGTGCTGTGAATCTGGCCCAGGGATTCCCGGACTTTCCGGCACCGGCGGAAATCAAGGAAGCCGCTCATCAGGCGATCGACGCGGATATCAACCAGTACACGATCACTTGGGGCTCGAAGCCTCTGCGCGATGCGATAGCGGCACGCTATCGTGCCCAGTACGGGCTTGAGGTAGACCCGGAGCGCGAGATCACGGTGGTTTGCGGTGCCACCGAGGGCATGATTGCTTCGCTGCTTGGCACGGTGAACGATGGCGATGAGGTGATCATCTTCGAGCCCTTTTACGAGAACTACGCGCCGGATATCCAGCTCTGCGGTGCGATTCGCAAGACGGTCACGCTGCATGCTCCCGACTGGAGCTTCGACCGTGACGAGCTTCGCCAGGCCTTTTCGCCGCGCACCAAAGCGATCATCCTGAACACGCCGAACAATCCGTCGGGGAAGGTGTTCTCGCGCGAGGAACTCGAGTACGTCGGCTCGCTGTGCCAGGAATTCGATGCGCTCGCGATCACTGACGAGATCTACGAGTACATCACGTATGACGGCGCGGAGCACGTGCCGATGATCACGCTGCCTGGCCTGCGCGATCGCTCGATCCTGGTCAACAGCATGAGCAAAACGTTCTCGGTCACGGGCTGGCGTGTCGGCTGGGTGATCGCATCGCCGCATCTGACGGATTCGATCCGCAAGGTCCACGATTTTCTGACGGTGGGCGCAGCGGCGCCTCTACAGCAGGCGTCGGCTGTAGCCTTGAGCTCACCGCCGTCGTACTACGAGCATTTGGCGGTCGACTACGCCGCTCGTCGCGACCGCATCATCGAGATTCTCGAAGGCGCGGGTTTCCGCTGTTTTCGACCGAGCGGCGCTTACTACGTGATGACCGACATCTCGGAATTCGGTTTTTCGGACGACCTCGCGTTTGCGAAGCATCTTTTGGAGAACGTGGGAGTGATCGGGGTGCCGGGTTCGAGCTTTTATTCGGATAAGTCGGACGGGGCTCGGCAGATGCGGTTTTGCTTCTGCAAGCGGTTCGAGACGCTCGATGCGGCAGGCGACCGTTTCGCCCGGCTTCGAGTTCCCAAATGAAAAAAGGCCAGCGCGGGGTGGCGCTGGCCTACGGAGGCTTGGTTTGTACGAGGAAACTTAGTAGCGGTAGTGATCCGACTTGTACGGACCCTCGACCGGCACGCCGATGTAGTCCGCCTGCTTTTGCGACAGCTTCGTCAGCTTCACGCCGATCTTCTCCAGGTGCAGCCGAGCCACTTCTTCGTCAAGCCGCTTCGGTAGCGTGTACACGTTGACCGCGTACGCGTCCTTGTTCTTCCAAAGGTCGATCTGCGCCAGCGTCTGGTTGGCAAAGCTGTTCGACATCACGAAGCTCGGGTGCCCCGTAGCGCAGCCGAGATTCACCAGGCGCCCTTCCGCGAGCAGGTAAATGCTATTCCCGCCCTCGAAGGTATACTTGTCGACCTGCGGCTTGATGTTCGTGCGCACTGCGCCCGATGTATTCAACCGGTCCACCTGGATCTCGTTGTCGAAGTGGCCGATGTTGCAGACAATCGCCTGATCCTTCATGTGCTGCATGTGCTCGAGCGTGATGATGTCGACGTTGCCCGTCGTGGTGACGTAGATGTCGCCGATTCCGAGCGTGTCCTCGACCGTCGTCACCTGGAAGCCTTCCATCGCCGCCTGGAGCGCGTTGATCGGATCGATTTCGGTCACGATCACGCGGGCGCCCATCCCACGCAACGAGTGCGCCGAGCCCTTACCGACATCGCCGTAACCGCACACGACAGCCACCTTGCCCGCCATCATCACGTCCGTCGCGCGCTTGATGCCGTCAGCCAGCGACTCGCGGCAGCCGTACAGGTTGTCGAACTTCGACTTGGTCACCGAGTCGTTGACGTTGATGGCCGGGACCAGCAGCTTGCCTTCCTGCATCATCTTGTACAGGCGATGCACACCAGTGGTCGTCTCTTCCGACACCCCACGCCATTCCTTCACCATCTCCGTAAACTGCGTCGGATTCTCGGCGTGAATCCGCTTCAGCAGGTTCTTGATCACCTGCTCTTCATGGCTCTCCGAAGGAGTGTTCACCCAGTCGCTGCCATGCTCCATCTCGTGTCCCTTGTGAATGAGCAGCGTGACATCGCCACCGTCGTCAACCACCAGTTCGGGACCCTTGCCGTCCGGGTGGCTCACAGCCTTCCAGGTGCAATCCCAGTATTCTTCGAGCGTCTCGCCCTTCCATGCGAAAACCGGCACTCCGGCAGCAGCGATGGCAGCAGCCGCATGATCCTGCGTCGAGAAAATGTTGCAGCTTGCCCAGCGCACGCTTGCGCCGAGATCCACTAAGGTCTCGATCAGAACAGCAGTCTGGATCGTCATGTGGAGCGAGCCGGTGATACGGACGCCCGCGAGAGGCTTCTCAGCCGCATACTTCTTGCGGATCGCCATCAGACCGGGCATCTCGTGCTCGGCGACTTCAATTTCCTTGCGGCCCCAATCGGCCAGCTTGATGTCGGCAACCTGGTAATCGGTTACGGGGGTAACGACAGTACTCATTCGGATATCGGACCTCCGGTTTAGGATAGCAAACTTCATCTATCAAGTCATCATGATTTTTTGATAGATTGTAGCTAACGGTGGCTGGACTACTCAAAACCGTCCGATTGCTGGGGGACGAAGCACGGCTCCGTATCCTCCGATTGTTGCGGGCCGAGGAGCTGAGCGTGGCCGAGTTGCAGGAGATCCTCGGCATGGGCCAGAGCCGCATCTCCATGCAATTTGCGCAGCTCAAACAGGCAGGGCTGGTCGAGGTCCGCAAGGCCGGTCAAAAGAGCCTCTATCACCTCGCGCCCTCTCCGCCAGCCATGGTGACCGAACTCATCGACGGCAGTGCCGCCGAGATCCGCGAAGCCGGTCAGGATGATCGTGCGCTAGCCCTGGTGCTCGAGAAGCGCAAGGACAAGCTGCGGTCCTACTTCGACGAGCTCGCCGGACGCTTTGGCCGCGACTACGTTCCTGGCCGCAGTTGGAAGGGACTCGCCGAGATGCTGCTGCGCCTGCTTCCGCCTTTGACGATTGCCGATCTGGGCGCAGGCGAGGCGACGATGTCCCTACTCCTGGCCCAAAGGGCAAAGCACGTGATTGCGGTCGACAGCTCGCCGAAGATGGTCGAGTTCGGTGCCGAGGTCGCGCGCCGCAACGGCGTCTCCAACCTCGAATACCGGCAAGGTGATCTCGAAGCCCTGCCGATTGCGGACGCAGAGGTCGATCTCGCGCTGCTGCACCAGAGCCTGCATCACGCACTTCACCCCGCTCGAAGCGTCGCCGAGGCTTGGCGCATCTTGAAACCCGGCGGCCGGATCGTGGTGATGGATCTGCAAAAGCACCGATTCGAGCAAGCCCGCGACATGTACGCAGATGTCTGGCTCGGCTTCTCGCAAGCAGAACTCCTCGATCTGCTGCAGGGCGCCGGATTTACAGACGTCGAGCTATCGATCGTGCACCGTGAGGAAGAGTCTCCTCACTTTGAGACGGTGTTGGCGATTGGGTCAAAAGCCGATTAGGGAGCGAACCTGTCAGCCTTGCCCGATGCTCAACTCGACCCATGGAGTTACCTGCGTTCCTGGCGCCTTTGCGCCTTGGCGAGAGATAAAAAGAACCTAGCCCGCAGCCGCATAATCCCGTGCCAACACCAACCCGTGGGTATCCCAAGACCCCGCTACAAGCTACCTCCTGACCCAACCGGAATATGGCAGAAGACAAGCCAACGCCAACTCATCTCGAAACGGTAAACGCGCTACATAGGCGCCAACCTTGTCGTCTACGGTGCGCCGCCCAAGATCGCAGGTGAAAAATAGCAATGATGTACCTCGAAACGCCGCCAAAACTGATACCGACCAAAGTGTTCACGGCGATGCCGGACCATTTTCGGCGCAAGGGCGTCGCGACCGAATGGGCCGATGCCAATCGGCCGGGCCAGCCCACCGATTGCTTCATCGAGGGTCCGTCGTTCGATGCGGAACGCAATCTCTACATTGTTGACATTCCCTTCGGCCGCATCTTCAGGATCTCGCCCGACGGCAACTGGTCACTTGCTGCGGAATATGAGGGTTGGCCGAACGGGCTGAAGATTGCCGCGGACGGCCGCATCATTGTCGCCGACTACCGACGCGGCATCATGGAGCTCGACGCCAGCGCGGGCCGGATGAAGCCGGTGCTCACCTCGCGCAATTCCGAATCGTTTCGCGGCTGTAATGATCTGCATGTAGCATCGAACGGCGACATCTATTTCACCGATCAGGGCCAGACCGGATTGCATGATCCCTCCGGCCGCGTCTATCGGCTGACGCCAGGTGGCCGGCTCGATTGCCTCATTGCGACCGGCATCAGCCCCAACGGCCTCGTGCTCGATCCCGACGAAGCCGTGCTGTTTGTCGCGATGACGCGCGACAATGCCGTGTGGCGGCTGCCCTTCATGAAGGACGGCAGCGTCTCGAAAGTCGGCCGCTTCTGCTCGTTGTTCGGGACGAGTGGGCCCGACGGCATCACCATGGACAAAGCAGGGCGCCTGTTCGTCGCACATGCCTCGCTCGGCCATGTCTTCGTGTTCGCGCCCAATGGTGAATGCATCGCGCGCATCAAATCCTGCGCCGGCCACACCTGCACCAATGTCGCGATCGGCGGCGCCAACAGCGACAGGCTTTACATCACCGAATCTGCGACCGGCAGCGTGCTCGTCGCCGACATCAGCGACCTGAACTAGACATCGAACAGGCAACCCAGAATTTTCGGCAAGGGCGGGGCGAGCGTCTCCGTGATCAGGTAAGGGACACAGCAGTTTCAGTCACTTTGAACGCACCCAAGGTGCCGACCCCAGGCTGACCGCTGACGGCTGATTGCTGAAAGCTATCTAACCACCCAGCCCCGGCACCCCACCAAGTCCCTTCGCAAGCCGCACCGCACGCAGAATCGCCTGAGCAACAACTTCTGCCGCAGCGGTGCCTACTGCATTCACCGGACACGACTCGCTGCCAAGCGATAACGCAATCGACACGTCGCCGTCAATCGTTGTCTGTGCCGGTGAGACGGCTCGCACAAGGCCCTGCTGAGCCATTTGCGCAACACGTGTGGCCTCGACCTTCGTGAGCTTTGCGTTGGTTGCTACCGCGACCAATGTCGTGTTCTCGCCGCCAAAACCTCGGCGATTGCCGCTCATCACGAGCTTGTCGCTTCGTGCGAACTCCTTCGAGTCGGGACGCGTCCTTGTGCCTGCGACAACCTTGCCCGAAGCCGGGTCGACCACATCGCCATAGGCGTTCACTGCAACGAGCGCAGCGACTTGAACGCGCGAAAACGCGCCATCGAGTTGCAGCGAATAGGACCCGATGCCGCCCTTCATCGCATGCGTGATACCGAGAACCTTGCCGACCGTCGCGCCGGTTCCGGCTCCAACGGAACCTTCGTTTACCGGACCATCCGTAGCGGCGGCAGCCGCGGCCTCACCGAGCTCACGCGTGGGCGTCACTTTCGTTTTGCCAAGACCCAAGTCATACAAGATGGCTGAGGGAACAATCGGGACTCGAGCCGCCCGCGTCTCAAAACCGACGCCTTTCGCTGAGAGGAATCGCCGCACTCCCGATGCCGCCTCGAGGCCAAAGGCACTGCCGCCGGAAAACACGACCGCATGGATGGCGGGAGTCACATGGGTAGGGCTGAGTGTGTCCCACTCCTGGGTGCCAGTAGCGCTGCCTCGGATATCACCGCCCGCCACAGCACCTCCTTCACAGAGGATGACGGTCACTCCGGTCAGTGCTTCGAAATTCGAAGCATGGCCGACTTTGATACCTGTAATGTCAGTAAGGCCTTTCATTTTGCGCGTGTTAGCATTGCAATCGGGGTCACGTCCGATTGCTTGACTTCCTGAAGGACCCGATACTGGCGGTCCAGGATTTTTACATTTTAGCTGGGCGCGCGATCCGCAATATCGGGCGCAGACCATTCTACTTGGACGACGTCCTCCTTCAGATGGACAACATAGGAGTGGGCGGTCTTCCGATTGTCAGCCTCATCGGTTTCTTCAGCGGAGCCGTGATGGCCCTTCAGATGTCCCGTGCCCTGAATCAGTACGGTGCTGCGGGACAGACCGGGCAAATCGTCGCCATCACTCTTGTTCGAGAGCTGGGACCGGTGCTCAGCGCCGTCCTCGTTGCGGGGCGAAGCGGCTCGGGTATCGCCAGCGAACTGGGTTCCATGAAGGTAACCGAGCAGATCGACGCCATGCGAGCGTTGGGAACGGATCCGATTCAGAAGTTGGTGACGCCGCGCCTGGTTGCAACAGCCGTGACCCTGCCTATGTTGACGGTCATTGCAGACCTCGTTGGCCTGTTTGGTGGTTACTTGATTGCAGCGTTTCAGTTGAATCTCACGGCCAGCCAGTATTGGGAGACCGCTTGGCGGGCGCTGGCGTGGAACGACTTGGCACAGGGACTTTTGAAACCGTTTTGCTTCGCCCTCGTCATCGCGCTTGTGGGCTGCTGGTATGGAATCAATACGACTGGCGGTACGCAGGGCGTCGGTCGATCAACCACGCAAGCTGTCGTGGTTGCCTGCGTTTGGATCTTCGTTTTGACTTTCTTCATCACACGCATATTCGTCAACCTCTAGAGCCGCATGCCCGCACCGCAATCGCCATCGGTTCTACGGTTTGAAAATGTCTCGCTTAGCTTCGGCGATCAACCTGCTCTGCAAAACGTGTCGTTCGAAGTACGTGCTGGAGACACGCGCGTCATTTTCGGTGCCGCCGGAAGCGGCAAGAGCGTGACCTTGAAAACCGCTATGGGTTTGCTGCATCCCAACTCAGGCCGTGTCTTTTTGTTCGGCCAGGACATCACAGATATGGATGAGGAGCGTCTGTTCGAGCAGCGAGCGAAGATCGGTGTTCTGTTCCAGGAGGGCGGGCTGTTCGACTCGTTGACCATTGATGAGAACGTTTCCTATCCCTTGCGCTACCAACGATCGCGTGCCGGAAAGCTCTCGCCTGAAGAAATCGAACAGCGCGTTCGTCAAGCGCTCCGCTTTGTGGAACTAGAGCATACGTTGGACAAGTATCCAAGCGAACTTTCTGGAGGAATGCGGCGTCGCGTGGGCATCGCGCGAGCTATGGTGACCGAGCCCCCGTTTATGCTGTACGACTCTCCGACGGCAGGTCTCGATCCCATTACTGCGAATACCATCATGGCTCTGATCGTCAAAGCTCGCGACAGCAAGAACACCACTTCCATCCTGGTGACGCATCGTTACCAGGATGGGCAACTCCTGGCCAACTACGTCTACCACCCGAAGACGGGCCAACTCAAAGCAGTCAGGAAGGAGGATTCCGTTCACCCGACCGTATTCATGGTCTTCCAAGCTGGTCACCTGGTTTTCGAGGGCACGGAGGAGGAGTTGCAGGCTTCGACCGACCCATACGTCTCCAAGTTCAAGGCGCCGGTATTGGTTTAGGACGGCTCATAGACTATGCGAACAGCGGAACGCGTAAGCTGGGCGAAATTGAAAGTCGGAATCCTGGCGATTGTCGCCATGGCCATTCTGGGTGTGATGATTTTCCTGCTGACCAGCAAAACCGATATCTTTTCGGAACGAACGACAGTCTACACTTACCTCGACGATGCCGCAGCCTTGCAACCCGGCTCCTCCGTTCGGCTGAACGGCATCACCATTGGCAAGGTTGTCAATGTAGATCTGGCACCGAAACCCACACCGAACCGGACCGTTCGGGTGCAAATGGAGATCGAGAGGAAGTATCTCAGTGAGATCCCGACTGATTCGAACGCGGCAGTCAGTGCGGAGAACTTGCTAGGCACAAAATTCATCAACATCAAACGCGGAACAAGCCGGGAGACGATCAAGCCGAACGGCGAAATCAGAGCGCTCGACGTTCAGGATTTCGACGAGCTGGTCCGTCAGGGTTACTCGATTCTTGCTTCTTTGCAAGGCACGCTGAAGAGAGTGGACGCAATTGTCGGTCTGGTCGAATCGGGTCAGGGCAGCATTGGACGATTGCTGGTGGACGAAGAGCTCTACAACCGGTTGATCGCAATCATGAGCGAAGTACAGAAGATCTCGACGGCATTGTCTTCCCCACGCGGAACCATCGGAAAGCTGATCTATGACGACGCGCTCTACAACGATGTTCGTCAAACGGTCGCAAGGGTGGATGGTTTGATCGTCGACTTGCAGGATGGCAAGGGCACGGCCGGGAAGCTATTGAAGGACGAAGCGCTGTATAACGAGATCCAGGCTGCGGCGATCGATCTCCGAAAAATCATGGCTGATCTGGAGGCAGGCAAAGGCACTGCGGGCAAGCTATTGAAGGACGAAGCGCTGGCGAACCAGTTGCAAGCATCCCTTGCACGTGTGGACAGCTTGCTCGAGCGGTTGAACTCCGGAGAGGGTACCATCGGACAGCTGCTGGTGAATCCTGCCCTTTACGAAAACATCAACGGCGTTACCCAGGAATTGAATGGCTTGTTGAGGGACTTCCGTTCCAACCCAAGGAAGTTCCTCCGCATCAAGCTGGCGCTGTTCTAACTAAGCAATTGGAGAAAGTTTCACGGCAATTGGTGGTAAACGCGGATGACTTCGGTTATTCGCGCGACGTGAATCGCGGCATCATCGAAGCTCACACCAAGGGCATCCTCACAGCCACCACGCTCATGGGGAACGGATCGGCCTTCGATGATGCGGTTGCACTGGCGAAGTCACATCCAGCGCTCGACATCGGTTGTCACCTGGTTTTGGTTGAAGGCCCTTCTTTGGCGACAGGGCAGCCGCTGCCACGCTCGGTGCGCGAGTTGACCATGGCTGTGCTGTTTCGGCGCCTCAACCCTTATCTCGAGTTGCGGCCGCAAGTGGAGCGTATCGTGAACCAGGGACTTCGTCCGACCCATCTCGATACGCACAAGCACACACATCTCCTCCCGGCCGTTTTGGATGCGGTCGCGAAATTATCGGAGGAGTTCGACATCCGGTGGGTGCGGCGGCCATTCGACTTCCCGCTGTCGGCCACCGGAACACCGTTGCCTTTGCGCGCCACCAGTACCGCGTTCTCGATGATGCGTCTGCAGTTCCATGCCAAACTGGCGCGTCATGGTTGCCGGACCACCGATCACTTCGCGGGCTTCCAATTGACCGGGCGCTTTCGCACGGGACAGCTCACGCAGTTGATCCGCGCACTTCCTCCGGGTTCGACGGAGTTCATGTGCCATCCCGGGTTTTGCACTTCTGAGCTGCGAGGCATGAGCACTCGTCTGACAGAGCAGCGCGAGATGGAACTGGAAGCGCTCATCGACCCGGCGATTCGCGACGTACTGATCGCCGAGAGGGTGCAGTTGGTCACCTACCGGGACCTCAACTTGTAACTACAAAGTACTTGCTCGTTTATGACAGGATAAGCTATAGTTCTGTCATGCCTCCTGCCCGGAAGCTGAAGACTGTTTCGCGCGCGCCCATCGAGATTCACTCGCACGCGCTCGACAACATTCGCTTTATCCGGGACACGATGGAGCGGGCAGGCTCCTTTACGGGTGTGCCGGGTTGGGGAGGCGTCGCGATGGGCATCTCGGCTCTCTGCTCGGCGACCGTAGCCGCCGGACAGCCTACGGCCGATCGCTGGCTTACGGTTTGGCTCGTTGAAGCGTTCGTCGCCTTCGTCATCGGCTGCATCGCATTGCGCAGGAAAGCGGAAGCGATGAACAGCTCGGTCTTATCGCCGACCGGGCGCAAGTTCGCGCTGACCTTTGCTCCGCCCTTGTTGGTCGGAGCCCTGCTCACGCTCGCGCTCTGGCGCACGTCTAACTTCGCGCTGTTGCCCGGTAGTTGGCTCTGTCTTTACGGTACGGGCGTGTTGAGTGGTGGAGCGTTCTCGGTGCGCGTCGTTCCGGCCATGGGCGCCGGATTCCTGTTGCTCGGTTCCGCCGCTCTGTTCTTACCGTTCGCATGGGGCAACGTGGTGCTCGCTTTGGGATTTGGCGGGCTACATATTTTCTTCGGGATTGTGATTGCAAGGAAGTACGGTGGCTAAGAATACGGCTCGAAAGGAACAGGCGGAGCGGCCGGCGATTCAGGCGGTACCGCTGGTAGGCGAGGGAAATGCCCTGGACCGGCTCATTCATGAGCGTA
>DASQVJ010000709.1:0-3941 GCA_035640835.1 Bryobacteraceae bacterium | reverse complement strand
TCCTGACCAATGTGCACCGGCGAGTCACTTGGATTGAACGCCGTTTCCGAGAACCCCCGAAGAGTCGCGTGACCGGAAAACTTGGCAGAACGCGACTTGTCAGGACCTATCCAGGACTTCGAGTGATTGCACTGCCATCATTGATTCATGGCTAGCATCACGATTCGGAATCTCGATGAACGCGTGAAATCGAATCTAAGGATTCGTGCCGCGCGTCACGGGCGTTCGATGGAAGAGGAGGCTCGCGAAATCCTGAAGGGCGCATTGATGGCGGACGAAACACGATCACCGAATCTCGGGCAGGCCATTCGCAGGCATATTGAACCCCTCGGCGGCGTCGAACTTGCGCTCCCACAGAGGCAACCAGTCCGACGTCCACCCGTTCTGAGTTGATGATTGTTCTCGATAGAAGCGTCCTTTCCGAAGCTCTGAAGCCCGCGCCTGACAACGTCTAACGGCGCTGCTGCGCCTGCTTCAGCAGAGCGGCTGCCACCTCAGAACCTGGATTGAGAGCCGATAATGCTTCGAGTTCCCGCTCGGCGTCATCCATGAGACCGACGCTGGCGTACAGCACGCCCCGCACCGTGGACGAAGCAGGGAGACGTTCGAATTTGGACGCGGTCGCTGAGTCCACGACGAGAAACTTGGCTGGTGGGTTGGGCGGCCTGGGAACTACTATTTCCCCGCGGTCGGTCCTTGCAGCGACTTGCCACACGTATGTCTGGCCGCGGACCAGCGGACGCAGTGGTGTCCACTGAGCGCTTTGAAGTAGAGGGCTACTGGCGGTTTCGCCCGTCCCCTGGTTCTGGATGGTAACGGTGTAACCCTTCGATTCCGGAACTGTCGTCCACCGTAGCGTCGGCCGATCATTGAGAACCGCAGTACCAATGGGCGCGAGCAGCCGGAGAGGCGTCGATTCCGAGTTGCCGAGTAAGGCACCTTGCGTACCCACTAACTCAGACAAGGATGGCGCCGGCGGCAGACGCTTGGTCAACAAAGCTTGACGGACCGTTTCGATCTGCCCGGATGTCAGGTTTCCTACACCGCTAATTCTACCCGCAGCGTCGACGCTCACCATACCGCGCGCGTCCTTGAGCGCCACCACTTGCTCTGAATCGTAGCGGCCAAGCATGAGCGTGAGCCCAAGAACGGCGATCAGAGCGGCAGCGGCAGCCGCAGCGAAGCTGATGTACTTCGGCGAACGAAACCGAGAGACACTACGAGACTGCGCTGCGAATGCCTGAAGATCTCTTATCTCCGCGACGCATTCAGGACATTCTTTCAGATGCCCTTCAATCTCTCGCCGCCGTTCGGACGACAACCGGTGGTCGACATACGCGTGGATATCCAGCTCCGGAACATGGTCCACAAGGTCGTTGAAGTCGCGTTCCATCGCCGTCTGCGCCGCGGCAAAGCGGCTCCTGCTTAGAACACGACCCTGGCACTCCTCGCATGTTGCGATATGGTCAGTGAACTCAATGAGCCCGGCAGGGGGCAGTTCCCGGCAGCAAAACCGTTCGATTTCTGCATCTGTGACGTGCCGCGGCAAGTTATGATCCTGGACGTTCATTTAGAAAGAGGGCCTACCGGCCTCGATATTAGCTCCATCCCGCCAACCGGTTCGCGAGGCGCTTCCGGGCGGCCATTCTTAAGTTAATTACCTGCTGACGCGTACAGCCCAACAGGGCGGCGACCTCGTGATCGGGGAGCGGCAATTCATTCCACATCGATGCAAACGCTTCAGGCGTCATCTCCAATGATTCGGCGATCCGCCGCAGAGACGCACTTCCTGTGATCACGAGTAAGCTCATTGCATCACCTTTCAGATTGAGGAGCAGGGCCTGCCGCTGGCGAAGCGGAAGCTCAGAAATGTGCTCCCACGCCTGCTTTGCCATGCGGCGCTGCTCAATCTCGACGTCGGCCGCCGGCCTGGGATCGCGAAGTTGTTCCAGCGAACTGCTGTCTCCTGCTTCGCACACAGGAATGCGCCATGCCGTCCCAGCAAGGTCGACGACTGTGCTGAGCTCGAGAGGACCCTTGCTTAGTGCGAAGATGTGCGACAGCAAGTCTCGAGCCGACTGCTTTGGCCCGATTGTCACGCTTCCGTCTTGCGGGCGCGATCCCGTATGAGCCCGCGAGCGCCACTCCGCAAGCCCGCAAAGCCACACGCCTTCGACGGTCTTCCAAATGGTGAAAAGAGGGTCGTGCTCTAGGGCGTAGCGGAGCCTGTTGCGCAAACGCCATCGAGCCGGCCTTCTTCGCCGTAAATAATGATCGCAGGCGTGATGCGCGGCGGTTGCGACATAATTGGCAAACCCGTCGATCGCATCGAGGCTCCCGTCCGTCCTGGCTTGCCGGAGACGAACCATCAACTGGAGCATGACCTGCGCGGCCAGGTCGTCGGCATCGCTGGAGGAAAATCCAAGACGGCGGGAAACGATCCCGCGAATCAACGGCGCTGCGTGGAGCGTCAGCAATTCTCCGAGCGCTTCCTCGGAGTCACGCTCGTCTGGCGCTGCCAGGAACCGCTCCATGATCCTCTCCATGAGAACGCTACCGATGGTCGCCCACGAGGATGTACCCGGCCCAGTAGAACGGATGCGAATACTCCCGGCTCCGCAAGAGCCGCGTCGACGCCAATTGAAGTGCACGCGCTTTGGATATGTTCTGCCTGCCGGCGTTCCATTCCTTATGGAACGCGACCAGCAGTTCAGCCGAGCTGGCCGAATCGACCCTCCACTGAGTGACGACCTGGGCGGGAGAACCGGCGACGAAGAACGCCCACATGAGACCGATAACGCCCTCGCCGGCCGACAGCTGGCCTCGCGCAGTTTCGCATGCGGAAAGCACCACCAAACGGGCGTTCAGCCGCATATCCAGGATCTCCCAGGCTTCGACGAAGCCGTCTTCCGTGCTGCCTTTTTCCGGCCTGGCCAGTACGATGTGCGAGTAGAGCGGGCTCCGGTTGTCGATAACGCCGTGAGTTGCGATGTGGACGATTCCGTACCTGGGCGATTCCGATTTCCACCGTTCTTCGCGAGCTTCGGTTCCCACATAGACACGGCTGGAAGCACCGTACCATTGCCCCAGAAGATTCACTTGTAATTCCGTCTCCGGCGCCGGTTCCAGACGCCCGTCCATGAGTCCGGGCCTTTCGCGCCGAGTTACTTCCGTCCCGAATGCCGGGTTGCCGAAGGCCAAAAAAGTCGCTGGAGGCGGAACCGGCCTACGGAGCCGCATCACCTCCCGGAGAATCGTCACCGAAGGCGCATAGGACAGGGCCAGGTCTTCGATGACGTATCGACCGGAGCCCGATCGCAAGGCCTGGAAAGGCAAATTCCAGAGAACTCCATCCGGAATGATGACCAGTTCTGTCTTATCGTGCAGGGTGGCACGCAACGGCCCAAGCACTAGTTCATAAAGCCGGCGCGCGGTCTCAGGCGCCCGAAGGTCGCGGTTGGCCAACTGATGCAGAAAGTGGTCAACGTCCTTTCCCAGTTGCTGAGTGCTCACCGGCAGCTCGAACGACTTGATGCCCGATACCGTGATGGCGAAGGCCCAGGTTCGCTGGGGGCCGGCAACGAATATTGCAATTGCCTCCGACGGGCTCGACAGCAGTTCAATCGCTTCGGGAGCCTGCACCGTTGGAAGAGCGGCTCGTGCGAGCCGCAGCTCCGGATGCGACGCGTACAGGTTGGCCCGGAAGTCCTCATACTCGAGGCGCTTCGTTTCACGGCTGCGCTTCAGCTCCGCGAGAACGATCTCGTCCCTGGACGCGGCTTGCGTTGCATGCATTACCTGGCCATTGAGTGCGCTCAACGATCGCCGCAAGTCGATCTCCCGCTGGCGGTCCTTCTTCGTGATCGCTGTCGCGGGAGTGCGGTCGCCCCCGATCACGTCAAGAAGCACTCGCCCTTTCGATCGCTCGGAAAAGTAGAACG
>DASQVJ010000708.1:0-2788 GCA_035640835.1 Bryobacteraceae bacterium | reverse complement strand
CGATCGTCAATGCCAGCATCGAAGGCGAAAGCATCCTGTACCACAACGACATCAACCTCGGTATCGCCGTAGCGCTCGACGGTGGCTCCGGACTCATCGTCCCGGTCATCCGCAACGCCGACGAGAAGAACGTGGTCGGCCTGCAACGCGCCATCGTGGACCTCGCCAACCGCGCCCGCTCCCGCCAACTCAAGCCCGACGAGGTAACCGGCGGAACGTTCACCATCACCAACTTCGGCAGCTTCGGCAGCCTCTTCGCGACCCCGGTGATCAATCAACCCCAAGTCGCGATCCTCGGCGTCGGCGCGGTTGAGAAGGTGCCGGTCGTTGTCGAGGACGCCATCGCGATCCGCTCGATGTGCTACCTCGCCCTGACCTTCGACCACCGCCTCATCGACGGTGCGCTCGGCGATCAGTTCTGCCAAAAGGTGAAGCAGGTCCTCGAGAACTGGTCCGAAAGCATCATTTGAAGCTGACTACCAGCAACAACTAATAAGGGCGGCCTCCCCGAGGTCGCCCTTTTTCTCGGCCTGGCATCACACCTTTCTATCTCGATCCCACTCCCGTCCATCACGGCCCGCCCAATCAGTCGGACCGCGGGCGTTAGCCCAAAGACTCAACCGCTGTATTCTGACCGAACATCTACCATTCGTGGGTTGGCGCTTGCCGATGCGCGTTCGCTCGCCTGACGAGCAATTCGTCAGCGAGCATCGCCCGCGCGAGCTACGTCGAGCGCTTCCGTAAAGAGGTACTCATGCTGGCCCTCGCGCACGATGAGAGTTCGCTTCTCATTCCGTTTGGCTTCTACAAACTCAAACCCGGCCGCACCCGGATCGATGGTGATGAACGACATAGTGCCATCGTCGTTTTTGCGCGACGCCACTGAGCTCCGCCACTCGCCGAGATCGAAGATCGTCGAAGATCCGTCGCGTCGAACCGTAAGCTCACCTAAATCAGGACTCGTGTAGCGAGGTGCCAGTTTGCCTGCGATCTCTGCGTCAGCCGGTACCACCAGCCGCTCTCGGAACTTGGCCTGAATTGCCCTGTAATTCTCGGCGGACTTCGCCAGATCCTCGGCCGCCTCCGGCTTGCCATCGAACAGCACTTCGAGTAACCGGCGCTTGAACGGGCCCAGCATCAGGCCGCCCGTATCGGCGTTCGTCAGAATAACTGCGCCGACACCGTGCTCGGGCAGGAACACGAGGTCACTCTTGAATCCGAGCATGCTGCCGCCATGGAATACGACCGGCGTGCCCCAGCGATTCTCGACCTGTAAGCCCATTCCGTAGCTGCCGTAGGCGCCAACCTTCACGTAAGGCTTGCGGCGTGCCAGCAGGTTCGTCTCCGACACGAGAACTTTCCCGTTCGGGAGCCTGCCTTTTGCGAGCTCCAGTTGGACATACCGAATCAGATCGTGAGCCGACGTCCAGACACCGCCCGCCGGACGATGGGGTGCTATTGAGTAGTTCAGATCCATCGAGGCGACACTCTGCTTGCCGTTCACATCGAACGAGTGTGGACCGGCATGATTGCCTTTGAGTGCACGAGCATAATCAAACGTGGTCGACTTCATCTCGAGCGGTTCGAAGATCTTTTTCTTCATTGCTTCGTCATAGGCCGCGCCTAACTCGAGCTTCGGATTGTATAGATATCCAGCCACGTACCCTGCACCCGATGCCATGAGGTTGCTGTATTGGAACACCTCACCAAAACCGCTGGTCGGCTGCATCTTACCGAGCATTTCCATCGAGAACGCAGGTGTAGCCTTCCGAAACTCGAACAGCCACGGCAAGTCCTGACGAGGCAGCCCCGTGCAGGCACAGATAAGGTGCTCGATGCGGACCTGCGCCGTAGTCTTAGCATCGCCAAGCTTGAAGTTCGGATAGGCTTTGGTCACAAAATCGTCCCACTTGACCTTCCCTTCGTCCACCAGCTTGGCCAGAAGCAGAGTTGTCATTCCTTTGGTGTTCGATGCGGCCATAAACAGAGTGTGAGCATCGACGGTATCGGCCTTGCCGAGTTGCTTTACGCCATGGCCGCCTTCATAGACGATCCGTCCATTTTCAACGAAGGCGACGGCGACTCCGGGAACATCGAGCTTCTTCATTGCCATCTCGACGAACTCATTCATCTGCGCAAGGCGTTCGGCGTTCAGCGGCCCGGCTTTGCGTCCGGCGAAGGATTCGCGTTGATAAGTACCCGGTCGCAGACTCCCCATGATCTGGCCGATTGCGGAGGCGCGCTTTTCGAACGTAGGCTGTTTGCCGTTCAGAATGACAACCGTCCAGGCATTCTTCGCACGACGTGCGATCGCTTGCACCACGGCCCGTTCGTTGGGCGAGGTTTCGTAAGCATAGACATGAGCCTCTTCCCAGCCTTCGCGGGCAGGGGGTTGAAGCTTCTGTCTGATGGGTCGTTTCTCGTCGGGTTTGTATGCAGCCCACGCTGCTTGTATGGCGGCATCCGCAGTGGCCGCATCAGAATCGAAGATAACGACCTGCGAGTCGGCTTCGGGTGGCTCAATCGTAATCAGCGATTTGGTCGTCGTGATTGACCACCCGCCCGGCGCAGTGAATGTCGCACCCGCGGAAGTACTGACTTCTTTGTCAGCGGCCAGCTTCTCGGCAGGGGATCGCGATGGTGCCTGGGCTGCAGCAACTGCCCAGACAATCGTGGAGATCAGCAGCGCTTTGAATCTCATATGCGCAACTCCTCGACAGGGTGAATAATTAGTCGTTAAGTCTGACAGAGTAGGAAGTAGGCGTCAATCCGAGGAGCTGACGCCATG
>DASQVJ010000707.1:0-6248 GCA_035640835.1 Bryobacteraceae bacterium | reverse complement strand
AAGGCTTCGCGGATTTTCTCAACAGCTTTAGGGGTGACTTCAATCATGGCTAGGGATCCTGAAGGGAGGACACGCAGCCCTCCCAATGTGTTAGATGCGCCAGAGGGATTAGGCGGTCGCGACGGGCTCGGCGGAACGAGTTTCCTGCTTCTTCTTGTAGTCAGCGATGGCGGCCTTGATGGCATCTTCGGCCAGCACCGAGCAGTGAATCTTCACCGGAGGCAGGCTGAGCTCGTTTACGATCGCGGTGTTCTTGATCTGGAGCGCTTCGTCCACCGTCTTACCCTTCAGCCACTCGGTCGCAAGCGACGAGCTCGCGATGGCGCTACCGCAGCCGAATGTCTTGAACTTCGCGTCGTCGATAATGCCGGTTTCGGCGTTGACCTTGAGTTGCAGCTTCATCACGTCGCCGCACTCGGGAGCGCCCACCATGCCGGTTCCTACATTCGGATCGCTCTTGTCAAGGGAACCAACATTGCGTGGATTGTTGTAGTGGTCGAGAACCTTGTTTGAATAAGCCATTTCTTAATGAACCTTCCTTGGTCAGAAACCCACTTAGTGAACTGCCCACTGGACCTTGCTAAGGTCCACGCCTTCCTTGGCCATCTCGTAAAGCGGCGAGAGTTCCCGCAGCTTGCGAACGACATCGATCAGCTTGTTAGCCGTGTACTCAAGCTCTTCCTGGGTGTTGAACCGGCCAATGCCGAAGCGGATGGATGAGTGTGCCAGATCGTCGCCCATACCCAGAGATTTCAGCACATAGCTGGGCTCGAGCGTTGCCGAGGTGCAGGCCGAACCGCTCGAAACCGCGATCTCGTTGATGCCCATCAGCAGAGACTCGCCTTCGACATAAGCGAAGCTCATGTTCAGGTTGTGCGGCAGGCGATGCTCCATCGAGCCATTGACGAACACTTCGTCGAGTTCCGATTCCAGCTTGTTCTTCAACCAATCACGCATCGTGCGCAGGCGCTGAGACTCTTCGGGCATTTCGAGCCGAGCGATCTCACAGGCCTTGCCGAGTCCCACGATGCCGGGGACGTTCAGCGTTCCGGAACGCATGCCGCGCTCGTGACCACCACCGTCCATCTGAGAAGCTAGCTGAACTCGGGGGCTCTTGCGGCGGACGTACAGTGCGCCCACACCTTTCGGACCGTAGATCTTGTGCCCGGATAGCGAAAGCAAGTCAATGTTGTCGGCGATGACGTTGACGGGAACCTTACCGACCGCCTGAACAGCATCCGAGTGGAAGAGAATGCCTTTCTCTTTGCAAATCTTGCCGATCTCGGCGATGGGCTGGATCACGCCGATCTCGTTGTTGGCGTACATCACGCTCACCAGAATCGTTTTGTCGGTGAGAGCATCACGGAACATGTCGAGGTCGATCAAGCCATCCTGCTTTAGGGGCAGGTAGGTGACGCGGCAACCTTCTTTCTCGAGGTGCTTGCAGGTGTCGAGCACCGCCTTGTGCTCGCTGGCCACCGTGATGATGTGGTTGCCTTTTTCGGCGTACATTTGCGCGACGCCCTTCAGAGCCAGGTTGTTGGACTCTGTTGCGCCGCTGGTGAAGACGATCTCTTTCGAATTCGCGCCAATAAGATCCGCAATCTGTTTGCGCGCGGTTTCGACAGCTTCTTCTGCTTTCCAGCCAAAAACGTGATTACGGCTGGCCGCGTTGCCGAACTCTTCCCGGAAGTAGGGGAGCATGGAGTCGAGCACGCGCGGATCAACCGGCGTGGTCGCGTGGTTATCGAGATAAATCGGCAGCTTCATATTCGTTCGAATCAGTCCTCAATGTTTCTGGAGCACCGGAACCCGCGATCCCGCGGTCAGAACATCCAGCGATACCTCCGGACGCATCAAGCGTGTATCGTCCTCTGAGGCCATATCTGCAATAGTGATGCCTTCCAACAGCCTTAAGATCCCGTCATGTATCTTCCGCAGCGGTTCACGTACGATGCAGCGATCCGTGTGCGAGCAGTCGCCGTGCTCGGTGAAGCAACGCGTCAGGAAGATAGGACCGTCAATCAGCCGGATAACTTCGAGGGCCGTCACAGTCTTGGGGTCCCGTGCCAGACGGTACCCACCGTTCGTGCCATGCTCGGACTTCAGGAACTTCCCCTTCGTCAGCTTCTGCAGCACCTTCGAAAGCAGCGGCAGCGGGATATGGTAAGTGTCCGCGATCTCTTTGGCACTGGCAACGTAGTCGTTAACTGCCAAGTGCTTCAGAGCGATCAGGCCGTAATCCGCCTTTTTGGTGAGCTTGAGCATAGGACTCGAACTCCGACCTTTTTAGTCCTCTATACAGAATAAGGCTCGCCTCGGGAGACTGTCAAGCCAAGGTGGTATGCTGACCTCCAAATCAGACAGGAGGCCAGATCCTAATGTGGACCCGCCGAGCTTGCCTTACAGCCCTCGTCTCCGCGCCCGCCGTTTTGCGCGGCGCCAAATCGTACACATTCGAAGAAATCGAGCGTTTTCTCCAACGTGGCGATCTTTCGAAAGTATCGCGTCATGACCTTCCGACGCCGGCATTGATCCTGGAGCTCGATGCTTTTGAAGCGAACGTGCAGAAGATGGCATCGCACGCAAAGCAATCTGGCCGAGCCCTGCGGCCTCACGGTAAGACGCATAAATGTCCCGAGATCGCCAAGAGACTAATTCGCGCTGGAGCTGTCGGTTGCTGCGCGGCAAAGGTCAGTGAGGCCGAAGCGTTTGCGGCCGACGGGGTGACGGGCCTGCTCATCACGTCGGCCATGGTGGGACAGGGACGGATTGAGCGTGCTGTCCGCCTCGCCAAGTCTCGACCCGACACAATCTTCTGCGTCGACAACGTTCAGAATGCCGAGGATCTCGACGCGGCCGCTCGAACCGCACGTTTGAAGATGCGTGTGGCGATCGACCTGCTGGTTGGACGCAGGACGGGTATCACTCCGGGCGAGCCGGCAGTCGCTTTGGCCAAGAGAATCGACGCGCTGAAGAACCTCGAGTTCGTCGGCCTGCAAGCCTACGCCGGGCACGCCTCTCACACCAAGGGTTTTGAAAACCGCAAGAAGGTGTCCGAAGAAGCAATGGGTCTTGCTGTCGAGACCAGGCGAGCTATCGAGAAGAGCGGGGTGCGCTGCGATTGGCTGAGCGGCGCAAGCACCGGCACCTACAATATCGATTCGAACATCGAGGGCGTTACCGAGCTGCAGCCAGGTAGCTTCATGTTCATGGATGTCGATTACTCGGTCATTGGCGGGACGAGCGGCGAGAAATATCGCGACTTCGCGACCTCGCTTTTCGTGATCACGACCGTGATCAGCAAACCCTCCGATTCGAACGCGATTGTGGATGGCGGTTTCAAGACGTTCGCCACAGACCGCCCATTCGGACCGCAGCTACGAGACCGCGATGATATCCCGTACGCGTGGGCTGGTGACGAACACGGGAACTTGAACCTGTCGAAAGCCGATCGGCCGGTTAAGCTCGGAGACCGGCTGGAGTTCGTTGTCCCGCATTGCGATCCCACCGTCAATTTGCACGACCAGTTGTTCGCCCTTCGCGGCGACAAGGTGGAAGGCGTCTGGAAGATCGCCGCGCGCGGCAAGCTGCAGTGATTAGCCGCTATCGGCGGTTTTTCGAGCGCCCTTCGCATACGCACGCTTGGACCGCGGCTAGCGAGCCGAGCCTTTCAACTTCAGCACATAGGCGTGCTGAGCCTGAGAAGCATCGCCCGGAGGGTCCGGCAACTCGATCGCGAGATCCGCGCCCTTCGCTTCGAACTTGAGTTTCTCTGGACGACCGAGAAGCGAGACCTCCGACGGTCTTTGCACGTTCCTGAGCGTGAACTGCTTGCCTGGCCAGTGGGGCACAATCGCGTAGAGATCACCGCCCTTGGACGTGAAGAATGCCTCGATGATCGCCTGGCTCGGCTTCTTTCGCTCAATGAAATCGGTCACCTCATAGCGCGTCATGAACTCGCCGGTTTCCAGCTTCGGCTGGTCTCCCGAGCTCCACTGGCGTGTTTGCTTCCAGGGGCGGGTTCCGTAAATCGCCTCGCCATTCCTCGAGAGCCATCGACCCATCCCAAGCAGCCGATCCTGCATGATCACTGGAATTCGGCCGTCGGCTGTCGGACCGATGTCGAGCAGCAAATTGCCTCCGCGACTCACCAGGTCGACTAACATCAGAATCAGCTCGCGATCGGTGCGATAGTCGCCGATCTTCTCCGCGCGGTTATAGCCGTAGCTGAAACCCATCCCGCGGCTCTCTTCCCAGGGATGTCCCGCAGTGTCGAGACCCGCAGTGTACTCCGTTGTGTAGTAACCGCCGTGCTTGTGGCGCGCGCCCTTACCCCAACGATCGTTCACGACCACCGAGTCCTTCACGGGTGACTCGTTGAACAGCCACGCGAGGATCTCCGGAGAGCGCCAGTCTTCCCCGGGCATGTCCCACTCACCATCCGAGAAGATCAAGGCCGGTTGGTAGCGCGCCACCAGATCTTTGAATTGCGGGATCATGTGCTGATCCACGTAGGTCCTTCGATCCTTGAGCCAAAGTGGGTTGTACCACTCGTAGAGCGAATAATAGAAGCCCATCCGCAATCCGCGATCGCGCACGGCTTTCGTCAATTCGCCGAGCAGATCACGCTTGGGCCCGATGCTCGTCGCGTTCCATGGCCGATTCCAGGTCTTGTTCGCTTGCTCGTTCGGCCACAGTGCGAAGCCGTCATGATGCTTGCTGGTAAGCACCACATACTTTGCACCGGACTTCTCGAAAACCTCGGCCCAGTACGCAGGCTCGAACATCTCGGCGCGAAACTGCGGAGCGAAATCAAAGTACGGGAAGCTCTCGCCGTAGTTGCGCGCATGGAACTCCCATGTCGGATTCGGCTTGCCGTCCTTGTCCTGCTTGCCTTTCGACAGCGAATTCCAATACCATTCAGCGTATTTGCCGACTGGCGCATATGCAGGCACCGAGTAGACGCCCCAATGAATGAAAATTCCAAACTTGTCGTCGCTGAACCATCGAGGCGTCGGCCGTGAATCGACGCTCTGCCATGTCGGTTGATAGCGCGTTTCCGCCGAAGCGCTCCAAAGGAGCAGACCGGCAAAGATCGATAAGACAGTTCGCAGCACGCTACATATTCAATCACTGTCGAATATTCTTTCCAAGAGCCTATGAAAGCGAACGAACCGGCGTGGCTGACCATCACGATCTACGCATGCTTGTGCCTTTTTCCTCTTCTCGGACTGTTCCTGCTCGCGAAGGGTCTCGAAAACGTCGGCAATGCATGGTCGAGCACCAGTTGGCCGACGACGAAAGGGCGGGTCGTACGTTCCGCCATCGAGGCCGAGTCATCCAAGAGCGGCACCATGTACCTGTCGCAGATTGCCATCGAGTATGGGGTACACGGCCAGACCTTCACCACAACGACGCTTCATTATGGGCAGGTCCTCGGATCCGGTGACGAGAGCGAAATCATCCTCCAGCGACTGCGCTTCCAGGAGGGCCGCGAGGTGGAGGTCAGCTATGACCCGGCAAAGCCCAACGAAGCGGTTGTCCATCCTGGGATGCATCTGGACTTGCTGTGGCTCCCCGGCGCCGGCCTTGGATTTTTTCTGCCCGGTGTGATGTTCCCGGTTCTCTACTGGTCTTCGCAATCGAACAACTCGCGAGGCATGCGCTTGGGGATTGGCATGTTTGCCGTCATCTTCATGCTGGTTGGAACACCGATGCTCATTGCCGGTAGTTACCGATTGTGGAACGCTCAAAACAGTGCGACTTGGCCAACCACAGAAGGCGAGATCATCCACAGCAACCGATCCTCCTCCGAATCAGAAACACGCGATGAAGATGGCGAGATCGTTCGCACCGAAACTTTCTCGGCAAACCTCATCTATCGTTACGTCGTGAACGGCCAGAGGTTGTACAACAACGTTCGCCGCTTCGGCCAGCTTGCAGGTGCGGACGAGGACTGGGCACAGGAGATCGTTGATCGCTATAGCATCAGCAAAAAGGTGCGAGTGTTCTACCGAGTCGACAACCCGTCGACCTCCGTTCTTGAACCTGGAATCAGTGATGAAGCCTGGTATTTGCCGGGTGCCGGTGCTGCGTTCTTCCTCTTCGGATTGGCCGTGTTGCTATTTATCGTTGTCCCTGGCCGGATCTGACATTTGAGCCACCGCTGCGATGGACTCGATTTCGATGGACGCGCCCATCGCGAGTGCTTTGACCTCGACACCCGTTTTGGCGGGGCGATGTCG
>DASQVJ010000706.1:0-2633 GCA_035640835.1 Bryobacteraceae bacterium | reverse complement strand
GCAACCAACCCACCTGCCGTCACTCCAGATCACCTGGGCCAACCGCCGACCTTCGCATAGGGCAGAGTCGTAAAAGTTCTTTCAACGACCGTGAGAACGGAGTTATACTGTGGCGCTCTCACCTCGACAGCTCGATGTGCGTATGCAAGACGTCACACAATTACTGCATCAATGGCGCGAAGGAAACCGTGACGCGGAGAACGAACTATTCGCAATTGTCTTCCCCAATCTCCGACGGTTAGCGCATTACTTGATGCAGGGCGAGCGTAAGGAACATACTCTGCAGCCGACCGAGCTTGTAGACGAAATTTATCTACGCTTAGTCCGAGCGAAGGATCGCGATTGGCAGAACCGGCAGCACTTCTTTGCTGTTGCAGGCAGAGCCATGAGGCGATATCTAATTGACCACGCACGTGGTAGACCCAAGGCGGAACACACAGCCTTGGACGGCATTGAGAACCTGCTAGGGGCTGACCCGTCCCGTGTGGATCTCGCGCTTACCGTAGATCAATTGCTGGACCAGATGGCCATCACGAATCCCGAGTGGTGCACCCTGGTGGAACTTAAATATTTCCTGGGCCTGACCGACGAGCAAACCGCGGACGTCCTAGGCCTAAAGCTCCGTACCATGCAGCGCATGTGGCTCGATGCCAGGCGGTGGCTGTTCGAGCACACGGTACCTCGCAATGACGCAGAACTCAAAGACTCAGAAATCGAACAATGATGAGCTCGTTATGAGTCTGGTGGAGCTGGCGCTCTCCCGCCCTCCTGAGGAGCGGAAAGAATGTCTCAGGCTGGCGTGCGCCGGCAACACAGACCTTTTCACACTCACCTGGAACTATGTCGAAGCAGAGGAGCGCATGCAAGGCTTTCTGCTCGATCCCCTCTATTCTCCAAACATCGACGAACATATCTTCGAGCCGGGTGAGCTGCTTTTGGGCCGCTTCCGTATACGGTCCGAAGTGGCTCGTGGCGGCATGGGCGTGGTGTACGAAGCGTTCGATGAAAAGCTTCACCGCCGCATTGCTCTGAAAGCGGCTCGCGCGGGCTTCGGCACGCGGCTTCCTCCGGAGGTCCGGAACGCCAGCGAGATCAGCCATCCCAATGTGTGCAAGATCTTCGAAATCCACACCGCCAGGACTCCGAAGGGCGATGTCGATTTCCTCACGATGGAGTTTCTGGACGGTGAAACGCTGGCCGAGAGACTCCAACGTCAGCCGTTGCTCGAAAGCGAGGCTCGCTCCATCGCGCAACAGATCTGCGCAGGGCTTGCAGCGGCTCACAAGGCCCGAGTCGTGCACGGGGACCTGAAGTCGAACAACGTCATCCTCACGGTTGAGAAGGACGGCAGCACCCGCGCGGTGATCACCGACTTTGGACTTGCACGAGCGTTGGCCACATCGCATGGAAACACAACATGCGATCGCGCCGGAGGCACACCCGACTACATGGCTCCCGAGCTCTGGCGCGGCGAGCGAGCGTCAATACCCTCCGACATCTTTGCTCTCGGCGTGATCGTGCATGAGCTGGTTGCCGCGAAGAAACCGGAGATGTTTCGAGGACTTCTTCTGCGGCGCAACCTGCCTGACTTGCCGGCGCGCTGGGGAGCGGTGGTGCGGCGGTGCCTGAACCCGGATACAGCTCAACGCCCCCACTCGGCGGAAGCGGTTGCGAAAGCGCTCGGACCGCCAGCATTACATCGCGCGATAGGGTTATCAGCAGTCGCCACGCTGCTGATAGCTTTATCCGGACTCTTCTCCTATCAGACCGCGGTGGCTCCTGAGACTACCGTTCGGCTAGCTGTACTGCCCATCGAGGCGTCAGGCGGAAGCCCGGTTGCTCTTCGCGATCTTGAAGAGAAGTTCAAGAGCAGGATTGGCACCATCCGGCGCAATCGCCAGACGCACTTTGTCCCGGTGCTTGTGAACAATAGGCGAGCGGATCTTGGAGACGCGACCCACAAGATGGAGATTCTCGTCGAGCCAGACTCGGGCAAGCTGCGTGTTCGGTCAAGGATCTCGTCAGCGAAGGGCGATGGGTCAACGAGAGAGTGGCAGGCACTCTACGACTCCAGCGAGCTTCGCTATGTACCGCAGGCGCTCGCGGGTGTGATCACTTTGAGCTTTCACCTGCCGGGCCTACCAGCGCAAGTCAACGAGTCCGCCCGCAAGGACTACTTGGAAGCGTGGTCGCTAACCGGTCGTAGCAAGGAGGTTGCGCAGATGCTCGTGCTGATGGAACGAGCAGTGATTCGCGACCCGGACAGCCCTTTCACCCATGCCGGCTTAGCCGAGGCTCAGTATTTGAAGTTTGTCAGAACAAGGGAAGACTTCTGGTTGAAAGCTGCTCAAGAGTCCTTGAGCGAGGCCGAGCGGCGCCAGCCTGACGTGCCTGAAGTGCATCGCGTCGCCGGGCTCTTGCTGGGTCATTCCGGAGAACACCAGAAGGCGATCGCAGAGTTCAACCGTGTGATTGAGCTCGATAGCAAGAACGCTGACGCCTACCGCCGCTTGGGTGTGGAGTACGAGCGAAGCGGACAGGCCGAAGAAGCGGAAAGGGCATATCGACGTGCCATCGAGCTGAACGGAGCCGACTACCGAAATTTCCAAGCTTTTGGGCAGTTTTGGAGTACG
>DASQVJ010000705.1:0-3841 GCA_035640835.1 Bryobacteraceae bacterium | reverse complement strand
CTCCGATGTCTGGTCGATTACCCCGACAACGGTCAACGAGTTCCGTATGGGCTTCACCCGTCAAGGCAACTGGTTCACTCCGGTGACCCTGGGACAGGGCTATCCGGAAAAACTTGGCATCAAGTACTCGAAAGCGGACGTCTTTCCCAACATCACCATCGGCGGGCCCGTCGGTGGCAACAATCACCTTCAGCCGAACACGAACGCAATCTACGTCGAGAACAGCTTCGATCCATCGGACGTTGTGACGATGATCCGGGGCCGCCACATTCTGCACTTCGGCTTCGAGCTGCTTGCGTTCCAGGATAATTCGACTCCTTGGGGCAATGTGCAATCGGGCCAGTTTACTTTCAGCGGCGTGTTCACGCAGCGTGGTCCGTTCGACACGACGTCGACCGGCGGATATCCAAACGCGCGAAGCGGTCTTGGGTTCGCGGACTTCCTGCTCGGCCAGGTTGCTTCGTGGAACGCCAACAATTCGCCGCTAGTCGGAGGCCGGCAAAAGAGCCCGCAGTTCTTCATCCAGGATGACTTTAAACTGCGTCCAAATCTCACATTGCAACTCGGATTGCGATACCAGATCCAAGGTGGATGGCGCGAAGTCGGCCACCGCCAGGGCTCATTCGATCCGAACCTCATAAATCCACGAACGAACACGCCCGGCGCGATGTGGTTTGCGCCGAATAACGGGCGCGATGCGGCTGAAGCAACAGACTATAAAATCTTTCTGCCCCGGCTCGGCGTGTCCTGGTCACCACGCCCGGGTTGGGCGATTCGAGGAGGCTACGGCATGTATAGCTATGGCTGGAGTCTCGATACCTATGCCGGCTCAACCATGGGCTTTGGCGCCAA
The DNA here is from genome assembly GCA_035640835.1 of Bryobacteraceae bacterium. GTDB lineage: Bacteria > Acidobacteriota > Terriglobia > Bryobacterales > Bryobacteraceae > DASQVJ01. The sequence continues at coordinate 2,989 of DASQVJ010000705.1, read as the reverse complement.
CAGCGTAGGCAACATCAGCAATACGGACCAGGTTCAGCCCCTATTCCTGCTATCCGACTCGAACCCGCCACTCAATTACGTCGCGGCATCCAAAGATCCGGGGGCGTACAACAACACGGGCGTGAACTATACGCCGTACCACACGCCGGTCGCGCGGGTACACCAATGGTCGTTTAGCATTCAGCGGCAGATCGGCTCGAGTATGGCGGCCGAGGCGGCTTACGTCGCAAGCCATGGCAGCGACCTGTCGTTCCCGACAAACCTGAACCAAGTGCCGATCGACAAGCTCGGCCAGGGTCAAAATGCCCGTCCGTTTCCTCAATTCCAGGGGATCAGTGGAAACACCTACAACGCACGATCGAATTACAACTCTCTGCAGCTGTCGTTGCGAAAACGGTTCAGCAGCGGCCTGCACTTCGAGGGCAATTACACTCGGGCGAAGTTCCTGAGCGATCAGGATTCATCCGGTTGGGGAAGCCGGGACGGGGGACAAGTCTGGCAGAACGCCTATAATCCGAAGGCGAACTACGGGTACTCAAACTTTGATGTTCCCCATGCCTTGAAAGGCTCCGTGCTGTATCAGGTGCCGTTCGGCCGGGGGAAGGCGCTCTTCAACCACGGTCTTGCTGACGCCATCGTGGGCGGCTGGCAGATCTCTTCCATCTTCATCGTTCAATCCGGACAGCCCGTTACGGCTGTTGTTGCCGGATCGAACAACAGCGGCGCACTCACCGGTACCTGGTATCCGAATGTGGTCGGGGACCCGTCGGTTAAGAATCAAAGCATCAGCAGGTGGTTCAATCCTGATGCGTTTGCCATTCCGGCATCCTTCACGTTCGGGAACTCCGGCAGAAACACGCTTCGCGGACCCGGCTTAACAGTCTTCGACCTTTCCATGGGCAAGAACTTCGCTCTCGATAAGCTTCGTGAAGGCGCAAGCATTCAGTTCCGGTTCGACGCGCAGAACGCCCTCAATCATGCGAGCTTTGCGCGTCCGAACGCGGAGATCGGAAACACGGGCGCGGTAGGACGCATCACCGGAACAACCGTGGGTGGACGGAGGCTACAACTCGGCGCACGCTTCTCTTTCTAGCGGTTTCGGCTGCCCACTCTGTGTGGATGACGGAGTACGAACCGTCGTCCACACTCTTGTTCTTGGGGTTATTGTGAACTCATGAAACTCAAGGGCGCGACTGCAGCGCTGATGGCCGGCATTGTTCTAAGCTGTATGCCGTTGCTGAGTCAGACGTCGCAGACGCAACGACAAAAGATCGCGGCCCATACGCGGAGCGCACAGGAGCACCTCAAGGCAAACCGGCCCGACCTCGCGATTGCTGAGTTCTCTGCCATCATCGCGCTTGACCCGAAGGATGCAGACGCACATGGCAATCTCGGCGTCCTTTATTTCTTCCAAAGTGACTTCCCCAATGCAGCGCGGGAGTTGCGCTCGGCGCTCAAGCTGCGACCCGGGCTTTGGCGGATCCAGGCACTTCTTGGGATGGCCGAAAAGCGGATCGGGCAAGGAGCGAAGGCGCGCCAAGATCTCGAACAATCCTGGCCGCATCTTGACGATGAAAAAATCCGTGTCCAAGCGGGCATGGAATTGATTGAACTCTGTTACGCCTCTCGAGACTTGGATAAGGCGGCGTCGGTAGTTGCCGTGCTTCGACAACTCCGGCCTACCGATCCCGACATCTTATACATCTCCTATCGCATTCATTCGGACCTTGCGGGAGAATCCATGCTGAGTATGGCGCTCTCCGCCCCGAACTCGGCGCGGATGCATCAGGTGATGGCGCATGAGTTGGCGCGTCAAGGAAACAGTGCGGACGCGATCACGCATTACCGTGAGGCTCTCAAGCTGGACCCGAAGCTGCCGGGCGCGCAATTCGATCTCGCGGAGATGCTCCGCGGCGCCACTGACACCGCAGTACAGGACCAGGCGGAAGAAAGCTACCGGAACGCACTCGCCATCAATCCCTATGACGGGAAATCGGAGTGCAGGCTCGGCGATATCGCCACGCGGCGTGGTGACCTGAAGAAGGCGCAGGAACATTACGCAAGAGCAGTCGAACTGCAGCCGAGCGATCCGGAAGCCAACCTCGGTCTCGGCCGAACATTGATGGCGATGAACGAGCCGCAGAGGGCCAGGCCGATGTTGGAACGAGCGGTCAAGTTAGACCCGACCAGCTCGCTTGCGCATTATCGATTGGCCGCGCTGTATCGACAATTGGGCGATTCCGAGGGCGCGCAACGCGAGCTTGCGGCATTTCAGCGATTCAAGGAGATGAAAGAAAAACTTCGGCAGGTGTATGAAGCGATGCGCCTGAATCCCGTCAACCAGGACCGGCCTGAACCGGAGGTCACGAAATAGGAGGGAGATTACCAGTATTCGTTCGTCCGGGCGTGAGTATCCCGAACGCCTCTGCTCCCGAGGAGTCTCGCACGGTCGTCCCCTCGCAGCACAAACTCGTCCCGCCAACGAGAAACGTAAGTGACATACTATTGCTCAGATGTGGTCCGATCACAACTGAGGCGATGGAACCCGTAGGAACCCGGGAGGCATCGCATCCGACCTACAGCTCGGCCGAACGTACTGCCATCCTAGAACAACTAGAGAGGATGCTCGCGAGTCCTCTTTTCAAAAACAGCAAGCGATATCCGAATCTGCTCCGCTACATTGTTGAACGAACGTTGGAAGGATCGAGGATTGAGCTCAAGGAGCGAACGCTTGGCATTGAAGTGTTCGGCAGATCGCCGGGTTACGACACCAACGCCGATCCTATCGTCCGGGCCACGGCCAGCGAACTCCGAAAGCGCATCGCCCAGTACTACCACGAGGACGGCCATCAAAACGAGCTGCGAATTGATCTTTCCCCTGGCTCGTACATACCGGAGTTCCGGTTCCCAATCGAGCAAACCGGACCGCGGCCGATAGTTCCACAAACGGCGGTACCGCCGAAGCGGCCAATGAAACGCGTGTACTTCG
>DASQVJ010000704.1:0-3000 GCA_035640835.1 Bryobacteraceae bacterium | reverse complement strand
ACTACCACCGCGGCGGCACTTCCGTTTTTGGTTCAGCCTCACATGTCATCACGGCTGCGCCCCCCGATCCTTCCTGATCGTCAACGGGAAGTCTGCTGGTGAGGTGTGGCGCCACGATCAGACCGACGAGGCAGGAATCAGTCCAGAATGTGGAGCAGATGGCCAGCGTTTTGGCTTTCTCGACTGGTACCAGAAGCTGGATGCGAGCATTGGCGCAACATAGCATTTCCAGCAGTGTTGGGAAGCTCATTCCTGAACCGGTACGAGGCCATCCAGATAGCTCGGATCCTGAGTAAAGACAGGGATCTCGGAATCCAATTCCCAGAACGTCTCGATCACTTGCTCGCTCATGGGCTCCTGAGTCTTCTTGTGTACGTAGCTGACCTGTCGTGATCGCTCTTGCCGGCGAATAACGCGGCCTCGCTTCTGCTCGGTCGGGCAATCGTTCCAATTGATACCGATCCCATGCAGCAGTTCATGCCGCTCGCTGCTGGTCGCATGTTGCAGTTCCTTGTGGGAGAAGTGGCATGAAGCGAGCATGTTCAGGCTGTTCCGACTCGCATCCTGCTGCCGCCAAATGAAGTAGTTTCTCACCTCCGTGCGGCTCGGGATGACAAACACTCGAGTATCGAACGTTGCCGTAAGCAATCCCTTGCTGTCGAACCCGTTCGTAGATCGCCCCGCTTCAACCTGCTGCCTCAAGCGCGAGAGGTTGAAAGCCGCAGTGAAGATGCTGGCGGAGATGGACGCGATTTTCTGGATGCTTCCGTTGAACCACATCTGGGACTGAAACGAATCAAAATCAGTGGCCAGAAACGAGTACTCATCAGACTGGCCATACGCAAAGCGGCAGCCCATCATCTCCGAGCACACCGCCAATGCTCCCTCGTCCATGGCCTGCGCAATCTCCCGGTCGTATGGCTTCTCCGCTGACCTTGTATAGGTGTGAAACGATCGTCCATCCACTCTTACAATCAGATAGGTTCGCTGTGGGACAGCCGTCCGGAAAGCTGCCTCATATCTGGTCTTCATTCTGTGACCGATGGGGTCCAATTCCTTGCGTTTCTGAGCCATCTGTTTCGGTTGTTTCATTCTCGTCTAAGCAAAAAGGTCTCCGATGCAAGCAATTATCTTCGTAGGCGTCCAGGGATCCGGAAAATCGACTTACTACCGCGAGCACTTCTTCCACACCCACGTACGCGTGAGCCTCGATTTGTTGCGAACGAGGCATCGGGAGCAGATCTTTCTTCACTCCTGCCTGGCTACGCAGCAGCGCTTCGTGATCGACAACACAAATACGCAGCGGAGCGAGCGCGAGGTCTACATAGCCGCCGCAAGGGCCGCCAAGTTTCAAGTGGTCGGCTACTACTTCGACGTCAATCTCGAGACTGCTATCGACAGAAACAACCAACGAACCGGAGGTCAGCTAATTCCTGTGAAGGGAGTGGTGGGGACTTTTCGTCGACTTGAAAAACCCGCGCTAGACGAAGGCTTCGACCTTCTCTACACTCTCCGGCCTTCAGAGGTGCACGGGTGGACCATCGTTGCTGTTGAGACGGCCGCGCCAGCAAAGGTTGACACGGGACAACAAAGTTCGCCGCCGTAGTTGAATGGCTTGGCAAGCTAGACTGAGGACAGTCGCGAGGCAGTTCGCGCGGAGGCGTATGTCAGTTGTGTTCCCCAATCGATCCGTTATCGTCCGTGCCGATCAGGCCGAGGTCGTTGGCGCTCCGAACGCCAAAGTGACACTCCTCGTGGACAGCAACTCGACAGGCGGCGCGCTCTCCACCGTTCGTGTAACTCTCGCAAAAAGCGCCGACGGCGCTCGGCCGCATCGGCACGACCATTCAGCCGAGATGTTCTACGTCCTCGACGGTACCGTGCGAGTGCTCTCGGGCACGGAAATCGTGACGGCCGAGCGGGGCGACGTTATCGTTGTGCCCCCGCGCCTCGCGCACGCGTTCTCCGCAGACCGTGGCAAGAGCGCGGAGCTCTTGATCGTGATCGCACCCGGAGTGGAGCGCTTCGAGTACTTCCGCCAACTTACCCGCATTGCACGGGGCGAGGAACCTCCTGAGAGTCTGCGTGATGTACAGGAACTCTACGACACCTACTTCTTAGAAAGTCCGGAATGGGAGGCGTCTCGCCGGTAAAGGAGCAGCACCTCGTTTTTGAATAGCCCCGTCACTTGTTCGCGAGGCGAGTAGAGCGGCATGAGCCCTTTCGAGCTCATGCCAATTCGAACATCAACTACTGGTCTTCTTCGTCCTCATCGCGCACGTCCGCGCCGGACGTGGTCTCACGATTCGGCACGCGCAGCTTGCGCAGCGGCACACTCGAACGAAGCGTGATGATCTCCGTGCCATCGGGCGTTCCGGGGACGCGTCCGTTGCCGCCGGGATAGTTGTTGTCGAGTCCCACCAGCAACGTGAAGTCGTCGATCGGCGTCACGGATTCCACCGATTGCAGCGGGAAATTGAACTTCTCTTCCGGGATACCAACGAGCGAACCGCCGATATCCTTCGGGTCGTCGATGTCCAGCAGATCCACCAGCAGGCGCTTGCGCAGGATACCCGTCACCGGGTCCACCTTCTTCAGGTCGAACAAGTACAGCTTCTTCTGGCGCGGCGGGTTCTGGATCGTCGGCGGACCCTGGAAGTCATCGCGCTCGATGATGATGTAGCGGTCTTTGTCGACGTGCGTCATGTCGCCCGTCACAAAGATGTTGGTCGAGTTGTTGGGATCGCCCGTGATGTAGTCGGAGCTGTCTTTCGCGTACTTCCAGGTGCGGCCCGTGTATCGTTCCGTGCGGGTGTCAAACTCGTAGATTTCGATGATCCGCTTGTCGGGCTCGGAGTTGATGGACGCCTCGGTGGTGAGATACAGTGTGGTGCCGTCGCCATTGCGAGTCATCGATTCAAAGCCGCGTGAGCTCGGCAGGTTGGCAGGATTCTGCGTCGTGTTCTGGGGATTCTGGGGCGCGCGCAACACCGGGTGACG
>DASQVJ010000703.1:0-5190 GCA_035640835.1 Bryobacteraceae bacterium | reverse complement strand
AGCGTCGAGTGGAGTCGTGGTTGGAAAGTAAGCCGTATCAGAAGCGATCCGAATTTCGAAAGCTCGATGAGATCTCACCCAATCTGCAGCATGCCGTGATTGCAGCCGAGGATGTGCGCTTCTATTCGCATCACGGCATCGACTTCAAGGAGCTGGGTCGTGTTGTGGAGGAGGACACGGACGAAGGCAAAGTCAGGCGTGGAGCGTCGACGTTGACGCAACAATTAGTGAAAAATTTGTTTTTTACGACGCATCGCTCCACCGTTCGCAAAGGGGTTGAGATGACGCTGGCTCCGATTGCTGACGTTGTGTTGGGTAAGCAGCGGGTGCTTGAACTTTATCTGAATGTGGTCGAGTGGGGACCGGGGGTTTACGGTGCCGAAGCCGCCTCGAAATATCACTACGGGATGAGCCCGCAGAAGCTGACTCGAGACCAGAGTGCGCGGCTTGCCGCCGTGCTGCCGGCACCATTGCGGAGGCGTCCGGCGCGTATGAATCGGTATAGCGCGCAGATCCTTGAGCGTATGGGCCAGATGGGCTGGTAATGTGGTGGTGTTATGGGACGTCTTTCGATTGGGCTCGCGTGCTTGTTGCTGGGCGGTTGTGCCACCCGGGATGTTCACTTTTCAAGGACGCTCAGCCGTCAGGCCGTGATGATGGGCTGTCTAAATCCTGGACCAACGCCTCACTCGTACGTGCTTAATGACTACTACACGGGCCAGCCTACGCCAGTAACAGGCGGTGGAAAGATCAACCTGTATGCATCGAATCATGCAGTAAAACTGATCGGGATCTACCAGACCGAGGCCGGATGGGAAGGGTTGAGGGTGCTTCGCATCGAGCAGGTGGCCGGCTCGTGTGAAACACCGTTTCCGGCACGTCTGCCAGGCTGGGCAGCCGAGCGTCCCGATACGCCGCCTCAGGGTGCGAAATAACCTTCTCGCGCGAGGATCGTCGCCCCTGGAAATCTGCGCTTGCCCCGATCACTAAGCTCGACGCGGAGACGGCGGAACTTGCCGGACTCAGCGGGCGGCATGGCGTACTGCAAAACGTACCGTGCCTTAATGCGCTCGACCAGTTGCTTGAAGGGCTCAGCAACCGCGGATGAATTCATATACTCGCCGCCGGTGGCCTCGATGTAGGGTCGGAGGTCGACGACGCCAAGGGGCTCACCCGCAGGTGCAAGGGCCACAGCATTCACGACAATGTTCTGGTCGTGGAGCGCTCGTTTGACGCTCTCAGTGCTGGCGTTCGAGAGAGCGCTTACGTTATCAGAGATCACAAGGATGGCGCGTCTCGATGTGACCGGTGTCGCAGCAAGCACGTCGGCTGCTGTCAGCAAGCCTTCGTTGAGATAGGTCTCGCGGCCGAAGACGCCCTTAAACATGTTGTCGACGATTGCTTTGCCGAACGCGCTGCGGTCAGTGGTGAGTGGCTGAACGACTTGCGATCTCGAGGCGAAAAGCGCCAAACCGACGCGATCCTCGGGACCTAACACCGACAGTGCTTCGCGGGCAGTGCGGGCGACGTCGCGTAGACTCGGCCGCATGCTTTCGCTCACATCGAGCAAGAGCATCAATTGAAGCGGCTCAGTCTCACGGCCAAAGTAATTGATGGTCTGGAGTTTACCTTCGTCGTAAACGACAAGGTCTTCACGTGTTAGAAGGCCGGCGGGCTTATCGGGTCCAGGAAGTACCTGAAGGTCGACTTTGACGACGGAGACTTCAGACCTAAACGTCGGTACTCGGTTGGCCGCTTCCTGGGCGTCGGCAGCCAGGACACACAAAAATGCAAGCAACGCCTGAGCAGTCATCATCTTGGGTGACGCTTACGGCTGTTCGACTGTTTCGTTTCGGTAGATCGGAGAGAGTTTTCCGTCACTTAGAGCACTTCTCTTACGGTTCGGGAGGTGCCCGCATGCGGCCATCTGGAATTTGTTGGTTGTTAGCCATTTCACTCGCATTCGGTCAGGATTCAGATCCGGCGAATGCGGCGCTTAACAAAGCGTACGCCGCGCTTCGAGATCAAAGCTACGAAGCGGCCATCGAGCTGTTTCAGGATGCGATCGCAAAAGCACCAGATCGGCCAAGCATTCGTAAGGACCTGGCGTATGCGTACTTGAAAGTCGGCGAAGCGGATGCTGCTCGGAACCAGTTTGCCGAAGCCATGCGGCTGGATCCAAAGGATACGCAGGTGGCGCTCGAGTATGCGTTCCTCTCGAACGATCTGAAGCACACGGCAGTGGCCCGGCGCATCTTCGATCAGATTCGTAAGACCGGGAACGCGACAGCCGAGCAGGCTTTTCAGAACATCGACGGGGCTTTGAAGGCCGGTATCGAACGCTGGCAGAAGGCGGTGGAGCTGACACCGAACAACTTCAGCGCCCATGAAGAGCTGGCACGTTTAGCCGAACAGCGCGATGAGCTTGCGCTGGCATCGAGGCATTTCGAGACGGCGCTACGTCTGAAGCCGGAGCGACGGGATCTGCTGCTGGACTTGGCGCGGGTTTCGAAAGCGCACGGGAACGTGGAGCTGTCGAGCGCAGCGCTGCTGGCGGCGTCGCGATGTGACCTGGCTCGAGTGGCGGAGAGCGCGAAGGAGTTGCTGCCGGCGCGTTACCCGTACGTGTACGAGTTTCATAACGCGCTGAAGCTCGATCCAACGAACACCCCGTTGCGGCGAGAGCTCGCGTATTTGCATCTGGCGATGAACAACAAGCCTGATGCTGAAGCGGAGTTTCGGATCGTAACGGAGATGGATGCAAACGACCTGTTGAGCGCGGCACAGCTCGGGTTCTTGCTCTTGGCACGGAATGCGTCGAAGGAAGCAATGCCGCTGCTCGAGAAGGCGATGGGATCGAAGGACCAGGCGGTGGCGGATCGGGTACGCACGGTGTTGAAGCCTCAGGCAAAGCTCGGCGCTCGCGAGGAGAGGGATGCCCGGACCGCGGCGGAGCTCGGGGAAAACAGCTTTCGCGCCGGCTATCTGAGGGATGCGCTGAAGTACCTGCGAGTCGCGCATGAGGATCGCCCGGATGACAAGTCGCTTGCGCTGAAGCTTGGGTGGACTTACAACATGCTTCGGGATGATGCCACGGCCGTTCAGTACTTTCGAGAAGCGATGTTGAGTGACGATCCGAAGATCGCGGCGGAGGCGGAGAGGGCCTATCGGAATCTCGCGCCATCGCAGGCTCGGTTTCGTTCTACGTTCTGGACGTTTCCGATGTTTTCATCGCGCTGGAAGAGCGGGTTCAGCTATAGCCAGTGGAAGACGGAGCTTCGCATCGGAAAGCTACCCGTTCGACCGTACCTGTCGGCGAGGATTATTGGGGATACTCGCGGCGAGACCAGCATTCGGGGCTTTACGTCGCCGCAATATTTGAGCGAGAGCTCGGTCATTGTGGGCATCGGTCTGGCAACCTCGAGTTGGCGAGGCTTGTCGGGGTGGGCCGAGGCCGGTCAGGCGATTCGGTTCTTGCAGCGGAATGACGTGGGCCGAAGCATCCCGGACTATCGAGGTGGACTGAACTTTTCGAGGAGCTTTGGCAAGAATCTCGGAGCTGAGGGCAGCGGTTTGTTTGCAGAAACGTTGAACGACGGCATCTTTGTCAGCCGCTTCAACAACAATCTGCTCCTGTACTCGCAGAATCACTTCGGGTACACGCTTCCGCAGTTGGGTCCGATGCAGTTGCAGCTGTTCTGGAATGGGAACGTCACGAAGGACTACAAGGGTGAGGGCTGGGCGAATTTCGTCGAACAAGGGCCAGGCTTCAAGTTGCATGTGGAAGGCATGCCGAAGTCGCTGGCTCTGACGGTGAGTGCGTTGAAGGGCACGTATTTGCAGAGGGGTGCGAATCCGAATGGTCCACATTTCACGGACCTGCGTGCGGGACTCTGGTATGCGTTTACTCGGTAGCCTCGGGCTGGTGTTGCTTGGGTTGGCGCCCGTGTCTGCGGGCGCGCCTCGTGGGACATCGGAGCGCGATTCCTGGCGAGCGATCTTGAGTTCGGTGCACGTTGAGGGCTCAGTGACTGTTGTTCCCGCAGGCGCAACCGCAAGTGGGAACTACGAAAGGCTCGCGGAATCGGGGCGCTTTGTTGTGCTTCAGGGCGATTCGAAGGCCGCTGAGGCTTTGGGAGTGCGCGCGACCAACAAAAGAGTCACAGTGCGAAGCGTGGTCGAGTTGCGAGCGCGGGCGCTACCGGTGGTTTGGGAAGAAGCGGTCGAGTTGCCGGTGTTTGAGCTGGGCAAGGAATGGACGGTGTTCACTCGAGAGCGCTGGTCGGAAGCTCCGCTAGTGGCGGGTCGAAAGATTGGGGCGGGTGGAGTGTTGTGGGTGGCGATGTCGCCCGGTGTGCGAGGGTACGAGCGCTTTCCGTACATATTGCAAGCGCTCGCGGATCTCGGACTGGAGCCGCCTGTTGTGAGCCGGCGTCTGTGGGCCTTCTTTGACAGCTCCTATCGCTCTCGCGTTGATGTGGAGTACTTCGCTACGAAGTGGCGTCAGACAGGCATCGCCGCGCTGCACGTGGCGGCCTGGCACTATTGGGAGCCGGACGCAGAGCGCGATGCGTTTCTTCGCAAGCTGGTGGAGGCTTGTCATCGCAACGGTGTCCTCGTGTATGCGTGGCTCGAGCTGCCACATGTCAGCGAGCGATTTTGGATGGAGCATCCGGAGTGGCGGGAGAAGACGGCGCTGTTGCAGGATGCTCATCTCGATTGGCGAAAGCTGATGAATTTGCAGAATGCGGATTGCCGGAGGGCAGTTTCGCAAGGCTTGCGCGGTCTGCTGGACCGGTTCGACTGGGATGGAGCGAATCTGGGCGAGCTGTACTTCGAGTCGCTGGAAGGGTTCGCGAACAAGGCTCGCTTTACGCCGATGAATGACGATGTCCGGCGTGACTACAGGAGCCGTTTCGGTGTTGATCCGGCGGAGATCAAGGAGTCGGACAAAACGGAGGTGCGGCAGTTTCTAGACTATCGGGCCGAGCTCACTCGTCAGTTGCAGGGACAGTGGATCGGCGAGATGGAGGAGATTCGCAAAACGAAGCCAGATTTCGATCTTGTGCTGACCCATATCGACGATCGGTACGACGGGCGCATGCGGGACTTGCTTGGTGCCGACGCGGTGGCGGCGCTTGGGCTGCTTGATAAACACTCGTTCACGTTCCTGATTGAGGATCCCGCGAC
>DASQVJ010000702.1:0-9728 GCA_035640835.1 Bryobacteraceae bacterium | reverse complement strand
ACTGGCTCATAAGCGGCGCGCGGCGCCACAACTCCCTTCACGATGAGGATGCGTTTGCGCTCGGGATGAATGCCGAGGCTGACCACCTGCTCGAGACTCATCGGTGCCATACGCCGGCTGGTCAACACGATCGTGTGCTGTTCCGGCGTTTCGATCACGGCCGTCACTCCCTGGTCGTTGTGCGTCCAGCCGCCGTGCCGGACCTGCGTCTCCGTAAACAACCCGTCGGAGATCGTTCGGATGCGGCCTTCGATCGGAACCGAGGCTCCATGCCGCGTATCAGTCTTGCCGCCAACGGTAAGCGCAATGGTCTCGCGTACTCCCGTTGCGACGCACGCCTTCACCGCTTCGGGGTCACAGAGCACAACCAGCGCGTTTGAAACACGTTGCCGATAAATCTCCTCCAGCAGGATCGTAGAGTCTCCCGGACTGCCTCCGCCGACGTTATCGCCGACGTCCAACAGCACCACCGGCGTAAGTTCTCTTTGCGCGGCCGCGCGGACCGCCTCGTTAACAGAGGGGAGAGCGCCGACGAACTCGTTCCGGCGCTGCCACGCGCGTTGGGCCATCCACTTCACTGCGTCTTCCGCGAGCGAACGATCGGCATCAGCTACGGCTAGGAACGACGCACCCATCTCTTCCACATCGGCATAGTAGAAGCCCATTGCGACACTCGCCGACAAGATCCCAGGCCACGCGAGTACAGCCTGCAAGTCATCGTATAGACCTCGCGCAGGATCGGCCGTCGTGTGTTGTTGCGCGATCTCGATCACGAGCGGCGGAGTCTCAAGCGCCATCGCGGGCCGCGCTTCGCCTGTAAGAATACGCCGCATCAGGTCCGCTGCCTCGAGGCCCCGGTCGTATTGATCAAGATGCGGATTAGATCTGTACGCCGTGATTGCTGTGGCATGCCGGACCATCTGTCGCGACACGTTCGCATGCAGATCTAACGTGCAAACGATCGGCAGATCCGGACCGACACGTTCGCGGATCCGGCGCAGGATTTCTCCGTCGGCGTCCGGGAAATCCGCTGAGACTGTGGCCCCGTGCAGCGCAAGCAGCAGACCATCTATGGGTCCAGCGGCTTCCAACTGTGTCAGCATCTCGCACGCGATTCGCTCGAAGCACTCGGCTTCGATCGTGCCGCTAGGCACGGCGAACGTCGCAAGCAGGGGCCGAAGCTCCCACCCATTTGCGTTTGCGCCTGCAAGCATCCCGCTTAACTCGTGCTTTCCGCCAAGCCAACGATCCACCAAAGCCGGGCCCACGGAATAACTTGTGGATGCGAACAGATCGAAGCCCGTCGGCACAGACAGGAAAGTATTCGATTCGTGCAGGAAGCCTGCAATCGCGACTCGATGCACGTCTATATTCGGTCCTTTATTCGGCGTGGAATTGGAATCCTCTTACTCCCGCTTTCCGATAGTAAGCCTCGCTATCGTGCGCGACGCCGAGGAGGATTTCGTATTCATGAGGGAGCCCCAACTCTTTCAGGCAGGAGTGCAGCGCCTCGGCGTCTCCCATGGCGATGTCCTTCGTCCCGACAACGAACCGGATACGAAGCTGGCCCATACGGCCGCCGTTCTTCTTCGCCAATTCGAACACGTCGTCATCGGGCGAGTACCACTGGCTTAGTTTCGCAATCCAAGCTTGCTGCTCGGTCGCGATGCCCGGAAAATATCCGTCGAGCGGCAACCGCTTATAGGACCCGGCGTACGCGACGACGGACCCGAAGAGCTCCGGATACTTGAACGCAAGCTTCAATGCTCCGTTACCGCCCATGGACATGCCTTCGATGGCGCGTCCGCGAGGCGATGCTTCCGTGCGATAGGTCGAGTCGACGTGCGGGATCAGCTCGTGAATGATCATCGACTCCGAAAGCACGTTTTGGTCGGGCCAGTCGCGGTACTCCGTCTTTTTGCCACCGTTGGGGAACACCATGATTGCCGGCCGCGCCTGATCAGACCTGATCGCTTGGTTGAAGTGCTCTGCAATGCGGGCCCCGGAGGTTTCGTTGCCGCCGGATCCATGGAGCCAATAAATGACGGGATACCGGCGACCGGACGTGTCGTATTCCGGCGGCAGATACACGCTGTATCCGACTTCCCGCTTCATCTTGCGGCTATACAGCGTTCGATGCTGAAGGATGGACCCGGACACCTTCGGAGCGTTTACCCAATTCACCTCGAACTGTAGCGGTTGCCGCTGCGCCAAACCCGAGGCCATAGCAGCGCAAGCGATGAGCAACGTTCGGACAGTCGTCATCACGAGTAGAGAAACTTCAACGGCTTCGCGCCGTCACCGGCCAACTTCGTGGGCCGGCCGAGCGGATTGGTGTACTCCTTGTTGTAATTCACCCCGAGCTTGTCATAGATGGTGGCCGTGAAGTCCGGAATCTCGACAGGGTCCTTCGTTACGTAAGCGCCATCGTTGTCCGTCTCGCCCCAGACCTGACCACCTGGCACCCCTGCGCCGGCCATGACAAGCGAGAATGCATTGGCCCAGTGGTCGCGGCCGCCGTTGCCGTTGATCTCAGGTGTGCGTCCGAACTCGCCCGTGGCGATGACCAACGTTGTCTTGAGCATCCCGCGCGAGTCAAGATCTTCGATCAACGTTGCCAGCGCGTTGTCCAACTCGGGAAGGAATGTATCGGTCAGCAGCGGAAAGATGTTGGCATGATGATCCCATGTGTTGAACCCGCGTGACACGGTCACGTAGCGAACACCGGCTTCCACTAACCGCCGAGCTAACAGAGCTCCCTGCCCGATCGAAGTGCGCCCATACGCGTCACGAAGCTTTTCCTGCTCCTCAGCGATTTGAAACGCCTTCTTCGCGCGAGGAGATTGCATCAAACCGAAACTCGTCTGGTAATACGAGTTCATGTTCTCGATCACTCGCTGCGAGTCATACTGCCGGAATTTCTCATCAGCGAGCGCCAGCAGCGACCGGCGCCGGTCCATGCGCGCCCAATCCACACCGAGAGGCAATTCGAGATCGCGGACCTGATACTTGTCGGTATTGGGATTCCCGGCATCGAACGGGTTGAAGCGTGGCTCCAAGTACCCCGCACCCTCCCAATAGCCGGTCGACCCCGGAACGGAGAAAAACGCAGGCAGCTCGTTTCGCGCGCCGAGCTCTTTGCTCACCACCGAGCCGATGCAAGGATGCGTAATGCTCGACAGCGGCAGATGGCCGCTCAAGATCAAACCGCACGCCGGTACATGGACCGGCGTCTTGTGGGTCATCGAACGGATGATTGTGTACTTGTGCGCCAGCTTGGCGCAGCGCGGCAAATGCTCCGTAACACGCACGCCTGGAACACTGGTCGGGATCTCTTTAAACTTGCTCCGGAACTCGGGCTTGGAGTTCGGCTTCGGATCGAAGGTATCCATCTGGCTCATACCGCCAGTAAGAAACAGATGGATCACGGAGATGTCATCGCCCCGGCGAGTCTCAGCTCCTGCGCGTTGCGCAAGAACATCGCCCATCGTGATCAAACGAAATGCGGCAAGCGATCCGATCTTGATAAACGAGCGTCGGTCAAAATCTTCCATACTTCACCCCGTCGCCATCAGTGATGGAACAGAAACTCCTTCGAGTTAAAGATTGCCCAAGTTAAGTCTTCGAACGCGCGGCGGCGCGCCTCTTTCGTCACCACGCCGGTTTCGAGCGGCTGCAAAGCCGTGGCGATTTCGTCCGGCTGCGGTTTACGGCTGAGCGCAGCAAGATACAGCCGCGAAACAATATCGCGGTCCGACAACGTCGTATCCTCCAACCACCCGTCGAGGTTGCCGCCTGGCGTCGTAATCTGGCGCTGCATCGTATCGCCGCTAACCAGATGCATCACTTGTGCGACGCTCGGCTTTGTATCGCGCTCGCAAATCACCTCACGGAGATCATTTCTTCCGAACACCTTCATCATGTAGTGCGGCTTCGTGAACGGCAGCACCGGGATGCTCATTGCGCGCTTGCCGAGCGGCATGCTCGGGAACTTCTCCGGGATGCCGGTCACGGCTGACATGGAATCGATGACCTGCTCGGACATGAGACGGCGGACCAGGAAGTGCGAGTAGTTCACCTGGTCTTCGCGGTTGCTCTCGTTCGTAACGGACGAGAGTTGATACGTGCGCGAGTTCAAAATCTGACGCTCAAGATGCTTCAGGCTGTAGCCGTTCTTCACGAATTCTGCTGCGAGGGCCTCGAGCAGAGGCTCATTCGTCGACGGGTTCGTAACCCGGAAATCGTCGACAGGCTCTACAAGGCCGCGCCCCATGAAAAACTTCCAAACACGGTTCACCGTGGCGCGCGCGAAGTATGGATTTCGCGGGTTGGTCACCCATTGCGCGAGCTTCTCTCGAACGTCCTCGTTCGGCCTCGCCGGCTCGAGATCCCCGTCAAGATACTTCGGCGTTACGGGCTTCTGTGTCTTCGGGTGAAGCAGCTCGCCGGTTTCTTTCAGATATGTTCCGTTGTGGTTATTCAGGTACATGTCTTTGCGGCTGACACGTGCAAAGAAGGCCGCAAAGCCATAGAAGTCATCCTGTGACCATTTCTCGAACGGATGGTTGTGACAACGAGCGCACTCGATCTGCAGTCCGAGCAGTAGCTGGCTGACGTTCGTGCCCGACTCTTCCGGCGTGATCTCCCGGCTCACGAAGTAGAAGTTCGAAATCCCTTCGAAATCATGCCTGCCCTGGCTGACGAGCATCTGCCGGACCATCTCGTCGTACGGAACATCCTTCTTCACCTGATCCCGGAACCATCGGCCGTAAGCTCCGCCGCCCTTCTGTCCCGCTTCGTTGTAGCCGGCCCGGTACATGTCGGCAAATCGCATGGCCCAAGTGTCGGCACGCTCCGGACGCTCGAGCAATTGGTCGATCAACACCGCCCGCTTATCCGGTCGAGTCGAGTTCAGAAAAGCGGTGACTTCCTCGATGGTCGGCGTATGCCCTACCGTGTCCAAATAAACGCGACGGACAAACTCTTCATCAGTGGAAAGCCCGGACGGAATCACATTAATTCGTTTCAGCTTCGCGAAGACGTGCTTGTCGATGAAGTTGGTCTGCAAGACGGCCGGGTAGTTCGGCATGGGACGGTCTTTCACGACCAACACAGGAACCGCCGCTGCCTGGCCCATCGTGCGAGCCATGATCGCAGTCTCGCCCGGCATCTCCGCCTTTACGCTTCCCGCTGATGTGACGGACGCAATGGCAGCCACATTCGAGCTGAAGCGCACGACGCTGGTGAGGTCCCGGACCGATCCGTCGCTATACTCACCCACCGCAACCAATTGTAGGGTGGTCCCGATGCCTGTCAGCCGGTACTCCGGTGGATAGACCGAGAGCTTCCGTAATCGAGCCTGCCCTGGAGCATCGAACGACGCGCCCTTGGTTAGCCAATCGAGCATCAACTTATATTCAGGTGAGCCAACCTTAAACCTCAGCCCGCCGCCATGCGCCACTTGCATCGTAGGCTTCACTAAAACAAGGCTCTTCGAAGGGTCATTCCGGTCGAGCCTGCGCCCGTCAGAGTTCTTCGTGATGGCGTCATAATCGAGCTGCGGGTCGCTGCCGAATAGCGATAACTTGAACCCCTTCTGCCCACGGACCGAACCATGACAGTTCGAGTTCGCGCAGTCGGCCTTCGTAAAGATCGGAACGATGTCGTTGATGAAACTCAGTTCATGACGCCGCTCCGGTAGTACTTCGACAGGAGCTTTTGCTGTGGCGCCATCGAACGTAGCTACCAATTCGCCGGTCCCCTGCTTCAAAGCGGAGAGCGTTCGGGAGTTCGTCATCGCTGCCGAGGCCGGCTGACTGGAGCTCCACTTCGCCTCGGCTGTGACCTCTCGTGTTACGCCCTCGGAATCCGTTGCGATCAACAAGACCGTCTGGCTCTCGCCGGCATGCACACGAACTTCGGGCGGATAGAGCTGCAAGCTGACCGTGGCCGCTCGAGAAGACACCGCAACGGCAAGTAGTGCGAACACAGATAAGAAGAGCTTCTTCATGGCCGCTTCTCTGCCTCGTTATTCAATGTTGTCTGAACCATTACCGGAGCGGACTGTCCGAGCACTTCGCCGCTCGCAGCTACTGCCTCAACCACGAGCTGCGCTGAACCCGCGCCTTCGATAGCGATCGGCAACTTGGCGCTGCGCGCACCTTCGGGAACTTCCATCTCAGTGGGCTTCACACCGGATCCACTCGTGCGTAACTTGATGGCGCCGGACTTCGCGTCTCCGAATCGCCGTACGCCGACCGCGACCGCCGTCCCCTTACCCGGATCCACATTGATGCGGTCAGCTATGGAGAGCAAAACCTTGGGCGCGGTCGCAATGGTCAACTCAGCCTTCTGAACCTCCATCGGACCGTATGTGTATCCTGCCGCCGCATGCTCATAACGCACGACAGCGGTCCGCTCCACCGGCGTGCCATTCACGAGGCCCCGGGCTTTCACCAAAAATTCAGACCGCCCCGGCCCCGCGCCTTGAACCTTCACGGGCACCAGCACGATGGTCCCGTCCACTTCGCGATCCACACCGCACGTATCTTTCACAATCGTGTTCTTAGGTTCAGCGGTTTGCTTTTGAGCCGTCACACCTCCGGGGAGACCCTCGAGCCACACATCCACTGGCGCGTTCCAGTCGGCCCGTCGCCGCACGCGGACCTGGATCGTATCCTCCTGACCGATGTACAGCGTCTTCGTCGGTTCTCGCAGCTCAACGAGAAACTCCGGTTGTCTTCGCTCGACGGTTAACCGATAGACCAACTGCTCGCCGCCGCGATACATGGCGTCACGCATCGCCACTACGTACACACCGTCCTTTGCGAACCGGTAACTCAGATCGTGGTCGAGCTGGTATTCGTCCGAGCGCTCATCGGCTCCGGGATCATCGGCGTACGCGAGTTTCTCGCCCTTTTCGTCGAGTAGCGTTAACGTTGGATCCAGGTGATAGCCAAGTTTCATCGACTGTGCGCCGAAGACATACGTCTCGCCGGCACGTGCCCGAAATCGAAAGTAGTGCGATGCTCTCGGTTGTTCGATCGCGCCGTTGATGACGGTGGATGGCCGTATGTCTAACGCTTTCTCAAAGGCAACAGGCTCGGTGGTCAACGTGATCTCTGGGAATGGAGACACCTGCATCACGGTCGGCAGTACAATTTCCTGCCCCTTGCTCCGCGCATGAAGCTTGTAACTTCCGGAACTGAGGTTCGCAGGGACGCGAAACCGGATGCGCGCTTGTTTGCTGCTCTTCGTCACGATCTCGCCGTGAAGCGCTCCATCGCCAAGCACTACTTCATCCAGTTGGTCGAGGTGTACTCCCGTCAGAGTCACCGTGGTCGTTTGTTTCCCGCCCAAGCCCGCCGGCATTGCCCTTCGCACGTAGGGCAACTTGCCTACGGACAGCCGGTAGTCCGCCGTCGCATTTCCACCGAGCGAACCGACGCGCACTATGTACGAACCCGTCTTCTCAAACGTGTACTCAAGATGAGGATCCCCGAAAATGGTGACGTCATCCACCCACGCGAGCTCTTCGCCGCGCTCATCAAGAATCGCGAGGTCGGCGTCTAAGCGAGAACCGTGGCGTGTCGCCGAGACATCAAAAACCAATGTCTCGCCGGCCTTCGCGTCAAAGCGGAAGTGATCCCAATCCTCTTCGTTGATGATTCCGTTGACCAGGACCGGCAGCGTGATCTGCTGCGGCTTCCGGAAATCGTCGTTCTTCTCCGCCTCCCGAATCTCAGGCAAGGCGCCGATATCGAAAACGCCAACGTAGACGCCGCGTCCTGTGGTGAGCCGGAAATCGCGCCGCCCGGTTTCCGCTTTCGAGTCGACCGTCACTCGGAGACTCAATTTGGACTCCGACGCGGAAACGATCTCCGCCTTCACGCCTCGACCCGCGAATTGGACAGCAGTCGCATCGTGCAGATTTTGTCCGCTGAACTCGACCACCGTTACGGAACCGCGTTGCGCGCCATGCGGGAAGATACCGGTCACCCTCGGCGCGGGGGACGGAAGATCCGGGTCGATAGCCGCGACGCCGCAAACGGATGCCGCGAGCATCCCGGCCGTGATCGCGATCAAATACCGCAACATCAAGACTCCACTACACCAACAGCCGCGGAGAGCGATGCTGGCGCCTGCCTCCGCGGGTTTACAAAAAGCCACAAAAACATGGCTATCAACGTTGTCCCTACACTCAGCAGGAGCACGTAATCCCAGTTGTTCGATTTCAGCAGGACCCAGCCCATGAGCGCCGGAGAGGCAAACGCAGCGCAATTGGAAGCGGCATTCATCAGGCCCGCGACTGCGCCGCCCGAAGCGCCGCCGATATCCGTAGCGGACGACCACGCAGCGCCGAGGTATAGATCTATGGCTCCCGCTGCCAGACCCATGAGAAGAGCTGCGGTCGAAGCAGTCTCGCACCAGATTCCACTGGACATCAAAGCAGCGGCGGCGAGTAGCGAAACGAACCCAACCACCGACCTTGCATAACGGTCATCCTTTCGCCGGCCGATCCAATCGGTGAGTAAGCCGCCAATCCAGTTTGCGCAAAGTCCCGTCAAAAACGGAAGGCTCGCGTACATTGAGGATTCGGCCATCGACATGCCCCGCCTTTCGCGCAGGTACGTTGGGAACCAGGTCGCGTAGAACTGCCACAAAAACGTGGCGCCGAACGCGACCCCCAACAAACACCACAAGCGCTGGGATTGCAGCAACTGCTTCCAGTTGGTCCGGCTCGCTGCGCCCCGCACGATCGTTGTCTGATCTTTCAGCCGGTTCAGCTCTGCTTGCGTGATCTTCGGATGCTCCTCCGGTGTATCGCGATACCACCGATACCAGAGCACCGACCAGAGCAGTCCAGTGGCCCCAAAAACAAGAAACGGGACCCGCCATCCGTAATGGAACAGAAGGAATCCGGCAATCGGAGGCGTGATGGCGCCGCCGAATCGCCCACCCCCGAGGAATGCTCCGAAGGCCGTCGCTCGTTCATTCATCGGAACCCAGCGGTTGAACGCAGACGCGACCGAAGGCGAGAGCGCTGCCTCCAGAGCGCCGAAAGTGAACCTCACGAAGAGCAGCGATACGAAGTTCGAGACCAGGGCCGTCAATCCTGTAAAGACGGACCAGAAGAACACGGCCAAACTGACAATGAGCCGCGACCCGTACCGATCCGCAGCAATTCCCCACGGTGTTTGTCCGAGGAAGTACGACAAACTAAAGATGCTATAAACCAGTCCCATCTGCGCTTGATTGAACTGGAAGGTTTTGCTGATCTCAGGACCAAGGATTGCAATGCAAACACGATCCGTATAACACACGGCATTGATTAGCAGCGCGAGCAGGACGATTCTGTGGCGGACGGCCAATCGTTTCATGTTTGGAGGTCCTGCGGCATCGGCGTGTTGCGATCGAAGGGATACATCGGCCGCGGAATGCGCTTATACGGCAACGTCTCGAACTTGGCAGTGCTTACGCCTGGAGTATCCACCAGGAAGATCTTCTTGGCAATCGGCTCGTACTCGGACCGGAAGCCGGCCGGAGACTTGACGACCACGATCTTGCAATAAAGCGGATCGATTCCGTGGCTCCGAAATAGTTCCGGGTCCACTGTCATCGTGGATCGCTCCGCCACCAGGATCTTCACCTGACCCGATTCGATGACGGCGGCTCTTCCCATGCTGGTGGTAATGCCCGTGTTATAGCCTCGCGCGCGCGCCGTCCAG